>CAZWKH010000001.1:0-28956 GCA_964633885.1 uncultured bacterium
CGGTGATGACCGGCTTCCCCGCGCGCCGCGCAGCCCGGATCATGCGCTTCTGCAGGATGGGCACCTCTTCCGGGGGGAGCTCCACCCCGAGGTCCCCCCGGGCCACCATGATGCCGTCGGCGCGGTCCAGGATCGCCTCGAGGTGCTCCACCGCCTGCGGCTTCTCGATCTTGGCGATGACCGGGATGTCGGCCTTGTGGCGGCGCAAGGCGCGGCGGAGCGCGTCGATGTCCCCGGGCTCGCGGACGAAGGAGAGGGCGATGTACTCCACGCCCAGCTTCACCCCCGCGGCGATGTCGCGGTGATCCTTGGGCGTGAGGGCGGGGGTGCTGAGCTTGCGCCCGGGGATGTTGATCCCCTTGTGGGCGGTGAGCGGGCCCCCCTCGATCACCCGGCAGGCCACCTCTGTGGCGGTGGTGCCGAGCACGCGGAGCCGGATGAGCCCGTCGTCGAGGAGGATCAGGTCGCCTCGCCGGACATCCCCCGGCAGCCCGCGGTAGGTCACGGGAACCCTGACGGCGGCCGTCGCGCGCGCCGGGGCCTGCCGCGCCTTCGCCGCCGCGCCGCGCGCGGGAGTGATGAGCAGGACCCGCGCCCCGCGCCGGAGCAGGAGAACCCCCGCAATGGCGCCCACCCGGATCCTCGGACCCTGCAGGTCCTGCAGGATGGCCAGGGCGCGACCCTCCTCGCGGGCGATCCGCCGCAGCAGCGCCACCGTCTCCCCATGCTCCTCGGCGGTGCCATGCGAGAAGTTGAGGCGGGCCACATCGAGTCCCGCCCGGATGAGCTTGCGCAGGACGGGCTCTGTGCGCGAAGCGGGTCCTATGGTGGCGACGATCTTGGCCCGGCGGGCGGGTTCCGGCATGGGCCCATTCTCCCCCAGGCCGGCCGGTTTGGGGAGTGCCGTCGCGCAGGCTCCCCGCCCCCTCGCGGGTCGCGTATGCTCGGGGCATGGTGAAAACCCTGCGCGGCATCCTCATTCCGATCCTGATCGGTTTGTCCATCCTCGCCGTGGTGGGGCTCCTGGGTTCTGGGCTCATGCTCTATCGCGAAGCCCATGCGGTGCATCCGCTTCTGGGAGTCCTGGTGCTGCTCCTCCTGGTGGCGGGGATCCTGCTCCTGGTGGTGGTGCCGGTCTCCCTTGTGCTGCGGCTGCCGGGGGCGCTGCGGCGGCCGGACGCGCAGCAGGGGCCGGCCTGGGACAAGTTCGTCCGCCGCTACGCGAAGCGATTGGCCCGCAACCCGGTGTTGCGGGCGGGATATCCGGAGATCCCCGCCCTCGACGCGGCTCTGCGCGGCAAGCGCAACGGCGCCGCGATCGAGGGGGCAGCGGCGGGGGCGGTAGCCTTCCTGGACCAGCGCGCCCGGCAGGTGGTGGCCCGCCACGCCGCCGCCGTCTTCACCGCGACCGCGGTGTCGCAGAGCGGGCGGCTCGACGCGCTGATCGTGCTCTCCGCCCAGCTCCGCCTGGTGAAGGAGATCGCGGAACTCTACTACCAGCGCCCGCGGCCGCAGGAGCTCTGGGCGCTCTACGCCAATGTGGGCGCCTCGGTGTTCGTGGCCGGAGAGATCCAGGACAGCGAGATCCTCGCCGTCCTGGGCGCGCCCTTCGTCGCGGGGGTGGGCGGTGTGGTGCCCGGCGCGGCGCCGCTCACCTCGCTCCTGATGACGAGCCTCCTCGACGGCTCGGCCAACGCGTTCCTCACCCTGCGGGTGGGGGCCCTCGCGCGGCGCTACTGCGGCCTGCGCCTGGAGGGTGGCCGCCGGGAGGTGACGCGGAGCGCGTCCCTGGAGGCGGCCGGTCTCCTGACCTGCACGGTGGGGGACGGCGCGAAGCGCGTGGCCTCGCTGACGCGGCGGGCGATCGCCGAGGGTGCGGTCCGCGGCACGAAGGTCGTGGCGCGCGGGGTGGCGGGCTGGGGAACCAGCCTGTTTGGGAAGCTCTCCTCGCTCGCGCAGCAGGCCGGAGCCAAGGCGGTCGAGACCGCCTCGAGCGGCGGGCGCTATCTCGAGGACAGCCTGCTGTTCTGGGACTCGGTGGCGGAGGCGACCGAGGAGGGGCCGCCCCCGCCTCATCCACTCGGATCCCGAGTCGAAGCCTAGTCTGTATCCTCGTGGAGCTTGCGCAGCTCCCGCTTCATCTCGTCCAGCTGCTCGCGCATCTCCTCGAGGTTCTTGTGGAGCTCTTCCTTGAACTTCTCGAGCTCCTCCTCGTCCAGATGCAGGAGATAGGCGTCCTTGTCGCCTCTCCACCCGATGATCGGGCCGTCCACATCGACCCGGGGTAGCCTGGGGATGGGCGGGATCTCGGGGATGGTCACATGGACATCGTCGGGGCCGAGGAAGAACATCTCGGCGTCGCCCATGTCGGAGGCCTCGCCAAGCTTCACCGTCACCGTGGAACGCTCGCCGCGGCGGAGGATCCTCACGGCCACCGCCTCACCGGGTTCCCGGCCGCGCACCGCCTTGCGCAGATCCTCGGGGTCGCCCACCGCCTCGTCGCCCAGGGCGAGGATGACATCGCCCGCCTGGAGGCCGGCCTCCTCGGCGGGACCGTCGCCGACGACCTCGGTCACCAGCACGCCCTCGCCCTTGGCCACGCCGAAGTAGCCTGCGAGCTGCCCCAGCTCCATCGATTGCACGCCGAGGAAGCCGCCCTGCTCCTGCGCCTGGCGCAGGAAGCGGAGCTTGCGCGCCTGGTCGCGCTTCTCGCCCTCTTTCAGGATCTCCAGCCGGCGCATCTTGCGGTCGCCGCCCGACTCCTGCTCCACCCACTGGAGGCGCTTCTCGCGGTCGAGGGGGACGATGTCGAGGCCCCGCGACTGGCCATCGCGGTGGATCACGATCAGGGCCTTCTCGCCGGGTTCCAGCTCACGCACCGCGGCGGTGACGGCCTCCAGATCGACCGTGCGCCGCCCCGCGACCTCGACGATGACATCGCCGTCCGCGAGGCCCGCCTTCTCGGCCGGACTGTCGTCCAGGACATCGCTCACCAGGGCGCCCTGCACATGGCGGTCGATGTCCATCGCCGAGCGCAGGTCGTCGCTCAGCTCCTGGAGCCGGACGCCGATCCACGCGCCGCCGGGCCCGGCCAGGGCGGGAGAGGAGGGAAGGAGCGCGGCGCCGAGGCCCAGAACGAGCAGGCAAGCCGCCAGAAAACGGAACGAGCGAAGGGGAAACATGGTGTCCTCCTGGTTTGACATGTCGCACCGGGTGGACGAGGGGGGGTGGAAGTACCTCAGAGTCTACAGGAGACGCGTACCCGCCCGGGCAAGAATTATTTCAGCATGCCCGCAGGAAGGCGATCAGGACGAGCAGGACCAAGAGGGCCCCCACACCCAGGAGCACGCGGCCGAGGCGGCTTCCGGGCTCCAGGCGGGGCCTGCCCGACACCGGAAAGGCTTCCCGCACCGCGTCCCCGAAGGCCCCCAGCCCCCGGGGAGCCGGCTCGACCGCCCCGGTGAAGCCGGCTTCCTGGAGCACCTCGAGGGCCTCCTCGACATAGTCCTCCGGCACCGCGACCCGGGTGGTCTGCATCATGCCGAAGATCCCGGTGGAGAGGCTGGGCAGGTGCACCACCGGCACCGAGTCCGCGGCGAGGGCGTCGCGGGCCATCTGCGCCTCGAACTCGTTCTTGCCATGGAAGACCACGACCGGGCGCATGGACTCAGTCATGGTCGGCCCGGGCTTCGGATTCGCCGGGCAGGATGGCGGCCGGCGCGCCGGCCAGCTCGGGCCGGTGGATCCTGCCGCCATGATGCGCGGTCCAGGCCATGACCGCCGCCAGGGCCAGCATGAAGAGAAGGCTCGGCAGGAGGGTCGTGCGCCGCGCGGGATGGCGCCGGCCCAGATAGAGGCCGCCCAGCCCCACCAGGCCGGTCGCGATGCCCAGCCACAGGGCCCGCTCCGCGGCTTCCTCATGGTGCTCGATGGATGCCTCCACGATCCCGGGAAGATGCTCGACGATCTCCTCGGCGGGCTCCCCGGTGACGAAGGCGACCACCGACGCGACGCCCACCAGCACGGTGAAGGCCAGAGCCACGCGGTTCAGCGCCCTCGCCGGCCAGAGCCATGCCGCGGCCAGCAGCAGCAACGCGCCGATCGACCCGACCACCGGCAAGTGATTGGCCAGAAGATGGAGCTGTTGTCCGTTCATGGGTTCCGCCTCCGGTCCGTGAAGGTCCTCACCGCTTGAGCACCATGCGCCGTGCCAGGGTGATGTCGCCCGCGGTCAGGCGGCAGAAGTAGATGCCGGCCGCGGCCGGACGACCCTCCGCGTCCCTTCCGTCCCAGTCCACCGCATGGGAGCCCTCGCCGAGCGGCCCATCGACGAGGGTGGCCACCCGTCGGCCGGTCACATCCAGCACCTCGATGCGCACATCCCGCTCGCGGTCCAGGAGGAACCGCAGGCGGGTGCTCGCGGCGAAGGGGTTGGGGGAGTTCTGCCAGAGCCGCGGGGTGGCGGAGGGGGTCTCGAGCCGCACCGGCCCCAGGATCTCCCGGCTGCCGTCCGTCCGTCGGGCCAGGACCCGATACCAGGGCTCGTCCAGATCCGGACTCTCGTCCACCCAGAGGAACTCCGTCCCTCCCGAGAGCGCCTCGCTCACGGGGTGGAAGCCCGTCTCCGCGCCGGCGCCGCGCTCCACGGTGAACCGCGCTCCGGGCTCCGTCTCGGCGAGGATCCAGCGCAGGGTGGCCGCCCCCTCCTCCCAGACCACCTGCATGGCGAGGAGCCGCACCGGGGTCGGGGCGTCGATGGCGGCCAGGGCGTTCACCTTTCCGTAGCCGAAGTTGAAGTTGGGCACCGCTCCGGTCCAGGAGTCGGTTCGAGCCGAGTTCTGCAGCCGCGCCAGCACCTGCCGGCGCGCGTCGGTGGGATGCTTTTCGAGGATGAGCGCGGCCACCCCCGCGATGTGCGGCGCGGAGAGGCTCGTGCCCTGGCTCGCCACATGGTAGCCGTCCGGCGTGACGGCGCAGCTCACATTGCCGTAGAAGGAGGGATCCCCGGTGGAGGACCAGGACGAGGCGATGGCCATGCCGGGAGCGGCGATCTCGGGCTTGAGGGCGTTGTCGCGCCGCGGCCCCAGGCTCGAGAAGGAGGCGAGGCTCCCCAGGGCCGGCGCCGGCTGGTAGCCGCAGGTGGTGCCCGTCCCCGTCGGCCAGCTGGTCTTGGTGACATAGGCGGCCACAGCGATCATGGAGTCCGAGGTGGCCGGGCTCCCCACCGTCTTGGCCGGGCTCTCGTAGGTGGACCAGTGGGTCCCGGCTCCCGCCGCGCCCAGCGCGTCGTAGGGGATCCAGAAGTCGATCGGGGTGGCGGTGGAGGCCAGGTTGTTCACCCGCACCGACCAGGTCCCCTCGTAGGGCGGGTAGGTCGCGTTGGCGTCCCAGAGATCGATCTCGCAGGTGTTGTCGTCGTTCTGGTCCGCCTTCCAGGAGCCGACATAGATGGTGCCGTCGTTGGTCTGCTTGGTGGCTTCCTGGTTGAGCCCGATCACATTGGACGCGTAGCCCCGCGGCGAGGTGACCTGGAAGGAGAGGTTCCGGTTGCCCGCGTACCAGGCCTCCATGATGAGCACATCCTGCTGATCGACCGTGGTGTTGCCGGCCTTGGCGGTGTAGTCCCCGATGGTGAACTGGAGGACCAGGTAGCTGTTGCCCGGCACGACGGCCTCGGCGTGGAGCCCCGCATCCGCCTCGTTCCCCGCGGCGGCCACCAGGATCCGGCCCGGTCCGGACAGAGAGTTGAAGGCGAGGTCGAAGGCGTCCGTGCCGTCGTGAGATCCGAACTGGGAGCCCAGGGAGAGGTTCACCACGCAGGGCCGTCCCATGGCCGTGGCCTTCTGCCGGACCCAGCCCACCGCGTCCAGGACATGGGCCTCGGTGTAGTCGGTCTTGACCACCACGAGATCGGCGTCCGGGGCGACCCCGACATAGCTGTAGACGGGAACGATGCCGCTGGTGGCGCGGCCGTTGCCGGCGGCGATTCCCGCCACATGGGTGCCGTGGCCGTAGGTGTCGCGCTGGCGTGCCGTGCCCGCGTCGATGGCGGCGGAGCCCCAGACCGTCCCGTAGGTGTAGCCCGAACCCGGAGCCGGGCCGAGCAAGTCCGTCTGATCCCAGATCCACTCCACCCGGGAGGAGCCGTCGTCGTTGCGGAAGTCGGGATGGGCGATGTCGATGCCGGTGTCCACCACCCCCATGACCACATTGCGCCCGGTCGCGCCGGTGACGGGATAGGGTGGTTGGGTGGCGCCATGGGCGGCCACGGCCGAGATCTCGGGAAGGCTCGTGTCGAGGAGCCGACGGAGCGGACGCGAGAGCTCGGCGGCGCGCAGCCCCGGCACCCTCTCCAGCTCGCGGAGCCGCGAGAGGGGGACCTCGGCGGTGACGACCGGCCCCGACTCGGTGACGATGGTGAACCCCGCGGCTCGCAGGGCCTGGGCGTCGTCGGTGACGAGGAGCAGCGACAGGCGCGGTTCCTCTCCCGCGGCGGGGAGAAGACCGTCGGGTCCTCGGTTCGCCACGGCGGACAGCGTGAGCGGGGGAAGCGCCGGGGCCTCTGCGCTTCCCGCCCCGCGCAAGGCCTGCTCCGCGCGCAGTAGACGCGGGGAGAGAACTCCGGCGTTGGCCGGCTCCGCGAGGACCGCGAGGGCCTGGGCGATGAAGAGGGCCAGGGCGAGGGCGGCGGGGGCCGCGATGCGGCGTCGATTCACAGAAGCACCTCCGGCGGAAGAACCGCGGACATTCAATCTCGGGTCATGAGCTGGCACGACACGCTGGACCCCGCGGCGATCGTGCCCGCGTCGGCGGGGAGAATAGCGTACCCGTTGGCTCGAGCCATGCTGCTGAGAATACCCGAACCCTGGGGGCCGGTGGGGGACGCGATCCATCCCCCTTCGCGGGATTCCAGGTGGACGCGCACGAACTCCACCCTGCCGGGCGCGCCGCGCAGGGGTTCGGCGAGCCGCGCCGGGAAGATGGGGCGGAAGAGATCGCGGCGGCCGGCCATCCGCTTGAGGGCGGGCAGGACGAACTGGTCGAAGACCACCAGCGAGGACACGGCGTTGCCGGGCAGTCCGAACACCGGCACCCCGCGCAGGGTGCCGAAGAGCTGCGGCTTGCCCGGCTTGACGGCGACTCCGTAGGCATCCACCTCTCCGAGCCGCGCGAGCACGCGGCGGGTGACATCAAAGTCGCCCACGCTCACCCCGCCGCTGGTCAGGAGGAAGTCGACCCGGGTCACGCCGTCCAGCAGCCGCGCCGAGATCTCCTCATCGTCGTCGCGCACCGCGCCCAGGTCCACCCCCACGAATCCCTGGTCGGCGATCGCGGCGAGGAGCCCGGGGCGGTTGGAGTCGCGGATCTGTCCCGGGCCCAGCGGCGCCATGGTCGTGACCAGCTCGTCGCCGGTGGAGAGCACGCCGACCCGGGGGAGCGGGTGCACCCGCACGGCGAACACTCCGGCCGAGAGGAGGAGCGCGATCTGCGCGGGGCCGAGCCGGTCTCCCCGCGCGAGGGCCTGGGCACCGGCGGTGAGGCTCTCCCCGACGCGGCGCAGGTTCTCGCCCGGCGCCACGGGGCGCAGCACCCGCACCCGCGCGGGATCGATGGAGTCCGCACGGGAGGCGCGGCGCTCCGGATCCCACAGGTCGGTGAGCTCCACCGGCACCACGGCGTCCGCCCCGGGGGGAAAGGGGGCTCCGGTCATGATGCGGGCGGCCTCGGCGGGGCCCACCGAAGGGGTCTCCCGCGCTCCGGCGGCGATGGTGGCGGTCACGCGCAGCTCCACCGGAGAGGAGGGCGTGGTCCCGGCCACATCGGCGGCGCGCACCGCGAACCCGTCCATGGCCGAGTTGTCGAAGGGAGGCATGGACTCGCGGGCGGGAACATCCTCGGCAAGGGTGTAGCCGCGGGACTCCAGCACATCCCGCGTCACGGCCGCGAGAGGGCGGACCCCATCGAGGACCCGCGAGCGCGCGATGCGCCAGTCGAGGAGCCGGCTCACCGTCTGCTCACCCCTTGCCGCCGGAGGGCCTGGTCGTGTCGTCCGGTGCGGCCGGCCATGCCGGATGCCCGGGGTCCTCGCCGCGCAGGAGGCGGACCGCGTGGGGGAGCAGGGGGATCAGGATGTCCAGGCACTGTGCGACCCCGCGCGGGCTTCCGGGAAGGTTCACGATCAGGGTGCGGCCATGGATGCCCGCCACCCCGCGTCCGAGCGGCGCGAAGCGCGCCACCCGCGCGGTCTCGCGGCGCAGGTGCTCGGCGAGCCCCGGCGCTTCGCGCTCGAGGACATCGCGGGTCGCTTCCGGCGTCACATCCCGCTCCGCGAAGCCGGTGCCGCCGCTGGTGACGATGAGCTCCGCGCCGCGGCCGGCAAGAGCGCGCAGTCGCTCGGCTATGGCGGGGCGGTCGTCGGGCGCCGTCTCCAGGGCAAGGATCTCCGCCCCCGCCGCGGCGAGAAGCCGTTGTGCCTCCGGGCCGCTCAGATCTTCCCGCTCGCCCCTGCTCACGCGGTCCGAGACCACCAGCACCGCGGCGCGGACCGGCGCCGGGCCGGCGGGGTTCCGCGGTGAGCCGGCAGGGGTCACCGCGAGGCCTCGGCGGGGTCCACAAAACCCTCGCGCACCCAGCGCCCGCTCTTCCCGCCCTCTTTCAGCTCCAGGCGGACCAGCTCGACATGGGCGTCGCGGTCCACTCCCTTGACCATGTCGATCAGCGCGAGAGCCGCCACCGAGGCCGCGGTGAGCGCCTCCATCTCCACGCCGGTGGCCGCGCGGGTGCGCGCCTCGGCCAGGATGCGCACCGCCTGCTGCTGCGGCATGGGCAGCACCTCCACGGAGATATGATCGAGGGGAAGGGGATGGCAGAGGGGGATGAGTTGCGGGGTGAGCTTGGCGCCGCCGATGCCGGCGAGACGGGCCACGGCGAGAGCGTCTCCCTTGGGCAGATCGCCATGGGCGATGAGGGCGAGGGTTTCCGGGCGCAGATGCACCCAGGCGGAGGCGATGGCGCGACGGGAGGTGACGGCCTTGTGGCCCACATCCACCATGCGCGCCTTGCCCTGCCGGTCGAGATGGGGTAGCTCTGTCATGTTGTGGTACCGGACGCCGCCGCTCGCCCTAACTCCTTGGCGAAAGCCTAATTGACGCCGGGGGGGGAATCAAGCCGGGGGCTTGCGGTACACTGAGCGCCCTTTGCCCAACCCACGGGAACTCCGAGCATGATGCACGCCCTTCGACCGATTCTTGCCGCAGCGCTCTTGGCCCTGCTGCTTGCCGCCCCCGTCCGCGCCGATGTTCCGCCGGTCACCGACGAGGGCATCGCGCAGATCCTCGACGGGGGCCCGCCCGCGGATGCGGTGAAGTTGCGCGCCGCATGGTCCGCGGAACGCGCCGTTCCCGGCGAGAGCCTCGTCCTGGCGATCGTCGCGGACATGGCCCCGGGTTTCCACATCAACCCCGACCCGGCCCAGGCCGAACCGGTGGGCGACTTCGTGCCCTATCCCACCTCGGTGCGGGTGGTGGGCGCCTCGGAGGCGCTCACCCTGGAGGCGGCGCGCTTTCCGAAGCCGCATCCGGTGAAGGTGGAGTACGCCGAGGGCGAGTTGCTCTCCTTCTCCGGCCGGACGATCTTCTACCTGCCCATGCGGGTGGCGGGGGACGCCGCGGCGGGCGGCGCGCTCGAGGTGAGCGTGGAGGTGGAGTATCAGGCCTGCGACGATGTGAGCTGCCTTCTGCCCAAGGCGGTCACCCTGACCGAATCGATCCCCGTCGCCGCGGCGGGGGAACAGGCGGCGCCGGTCAACGCGGAACTCTTCGAGGGCCTGGCCGCCACTGCGCCTTCGGCGGGCGCCGACCGGGTGGGCTTCGATCTCTTCGCCTGGAACTTCTCCGTGGACGCCTCCACCCGCCTGGGATTCCTGCTCCTGCTGGTGACCGCGATGGTCGGGGGACTCCTCCTCAACTTCACGCCCTGCGTGCTGCCGGTGATCCCCATCAAGATCATGAGCCTGGCCAACGCGGCGGGGAACCGGCGGCGCATGTTCGCCCTGGGGCTCGTCATGTCGCTGGGGGTGGTGTTCTTCTGGATCGCCCTCGGGGTGCTGATCGCCGCCGCGAGCGGGTTCACGGCCACGAACCAGCTCTTCCAGTACCCGCTCTTCACCATCGCGGTGGGGGTGGTCATCGCGGTGCTGGCTGTGGCCATGACCGGCATCTTCTACCTGCAGGTGCCGCGCTTCATCTACGCCTTCAACCCGAGCCAGGAGACCTACACCGGATCCTTCGGCTTCGGGATCATGACCGCGGTGCTTTCCACGCCCTGCACCGCGCCCTTCATGGGCGCGGCGGCGGCCTGGGCGGCCACCCGCCCCGCGGGCACGACCCTGGCGACCTTCGCCGCCATCGGCCTCGGGATGGCCCTGCCCTACTTCGTCCTGTCCACATGGCCCGGACTGGTGAAGAAGATGCCGCGCACCGGCCCTGCGAGCGAGCTGATCAAGCAGGTGATGGGGCTCCTCATGCTCGCGGCCGCCGCCTACTTCATCGGAGTCGGGGTGAGCGCCCTCCTGAGCCGCGCCCCCGATCCGCCGGGCCGCGCCTACTGGTGGCTGGTCATGGTCTTCATCGCCGCCGCGGGGCTGTGGCTCGCCTACCGGACGGTGCGGATCACGCGGCGGACCGGCTCGCGGATGGTGTTCGCGACCCTGGGCTTTCTGGCCGTGGCCGGCGCGGTGCTCGGGGGAATGCGGCTCACCGACGAGGGGCCGATCGCCTGGGTCCATTACACCCCGGATCGCCTCGCAGCCGCCCGGGAGCGGGGGGATGTGGTGGTGATGGACTTCACCGCGGAGTGGTGCCTGAACTGCAAGAGTTTGGAGCATGGGGTGCTCCATGCCCCGGAAGTGGTGGAACTCCTATCCGGCCCAGGGGTTACCCCGGTCAAGGTGGACATCACCGGGCATAACCCCGAGGGCAAGGCCAAGCTCCGGGAGACGGGAAGGCTGACCATCCCGCTTCTGGTCATCTACGACCCGGAGGGGCGGGAGGTCCTCAAGGCGGACTTCTACACGGTGGACGAGGTAGTTCGGGCGATCCGGGAAGCCCTCGGGGGGGCGGCCGGCACCCGGCCGTGACCAACCGGTCGTTTATACTGTCTCTCCCTCACACGCGTTCGGCCTTTGGACTGGAGGAACCATGCTGCATCGACTCGCCGTGATCGCCGTCGTCGCCTTCGCCCTCCTGGCAGGGTGCGGAGCCGGCCGGGATACTTCCGACGATTCCTCCGCGCGGCCGGCCGAGGCCGGGCATGCGGGCTCCCCGGATGCCCGGCTTTCCGCGGCGGCCCCGGCCGGCGACCTGGCCTCCACCCAGGAGACCCCGGCCAGGAGCCCGGGGCGGCCGGCGGTGGACACCAGCCGCCTCAAGCCCGCTCCCTCGTGGTCTCTGGTCGACCTCTCGGGCAATCCCGTGGAGAGCTCCCAGTTCCAGGGCAAGATCGTCATCGTGGACTTCTGGGCGACCTGGTGCGGGCCCTGCCGCAAGGGGATCCCGGAGCTGACCAAGCTCTACGCCGCATACAAGGACAAGGGCGTGGAGATCGTCGGGGTCTCGCTGGATCAGCAGGGTCCGGCCGTGGTGAGACCCTTCGTGGCCCAGTACAAGATGAATTACCCGGTGCTGATGGGGACGCAGAAGATCGTGAACGATTTCGGCGGAGTGACGGGGATCCCCACCGCCTTCGTGATCAGCCAGGACGGCAAGATCTACAAGAAATATGTGGGCCTCTACCCCGGCTCGGTCTACGAGCAGGACATCAGGAGCCTGTTGGGGAGCTGAGCCCGGGCCGGAGGAGCCCCGCGGCTATCGCGCCGGTCTGCCCTCCCGCGGCGGATCCGCCGGCGTTCCCTTGACCCCCTCCACATCGCGGGGGATGAGCACGAGGATCTCGGCCTCGCCGGGGTCGCCGGTGCGGCTGCGCACCAGGGTGGCCTTGCGTCCCCGGAAGGGATCGGTGGAGAGAATCACCGTCTTCTCGTCCTCGGGCTCCTTGCGGAAAGCGCGCACCGCCTCGACCAGCACCGGGTCGGGCCAGACCTGATCGAAGGGAAGCGCCACCGAGGCCAGGCCCTGGATGCCCAGCTCGTCGCGCAGCGCGCGGCTGACGAAGGCGAGATGGTCCTGGGGGGCGATCCCGGCCACATAGGTGTGGCCGCCCTCGGCCAGGGCCTCGACCCTCTGCACTCCCGCGCGATGGAAGCGCCGGCGCGTCTCCTCCACCTCGCGATCCTGCTCCAGGTGCTCCTGGAGGAAGCCGGCCAGGAGGCCCACCTCGTCGTTGCTGACGGGGATGGCCGCCGGACGCGGCCCCGAGGTGCGCGCGTAGTGGATCAGGCGGGTGAGGCGGCGGATGGGCAGCAGGATCCACTTGGGGGCCGTGAAAGCCACCGCCAGGGCCAGCACCAGGGCGACGAGGATGATGGAAATGAGGTTGCGCACGGTCAGCGACAGCGTGCGCTCCAGTCCGGCGCGCTGCAGGGCGAGGTGGCGGGTCGCCTGGATGTAGACCTCGTGGGAGAGATCCTCGATGCGCGCCTCCGAGCGCATCACCACCTGGAGCAGCGAGTCCGCCTCGGTGCCCGGGCCCAGGGTGACGGTGAGGATGTCGTCCAGGTTGAGCAGGTAGAACCGGGCCTCGCGCAGCGCCTCTTCGCGATCCCGCGGGTTCGCAGAGCGCTCAGCGCGGCCCCGCAGGGTGAGGAACCGAGTGCGCGCGTCCTCGACCTGCTTGACATGGGAGAGCACGGTCTGCGGCCGCGGCAGGGGGCCGAGGGCGACCAGGTCGCGCGAGGCGTTCTCGTAGGTGCGCGCGAGGATCAGGACGCGGTCGAACTCCTCCGGGTCGTAGGGCCAGAGATCGCGGGCGTTCTCCACCACCACGCGCACGAACCCGGCGGCGGCGATGGCGTCCTCGCCGCGGACGGGCTCCCCGGTGTAGAGGAAGTCAAGGCGCGCCAGGTGGGACTGCGCCAGGGCGAGCTGCACATCGTCCACCATGAGCGACGGATCGACCCCGCCGCCCAGGATGCTGGAGACGGCCTGGCGGGCGCGGTGGAGCGCCACCAAGGAGCCGGCGACGGGGATCAGCGAGAGGAGCACGAGCAGGATGAGGGTCCACACCAGCTTCGCGCGCACGGTGAGCGCGCGCTGCCGCGGGAGGACCCGCTCCTGCCAGGGCGTGCTGCTAAGGGGGGCCATGGTCAGCGCCCCATCGCTCCGGTGAGAGCGTCGATGGCGTCCTCGGAGCCGATGACCACAAGCACGGTTCCCTCGGAGAGCGCCTGGTCGGGCTCGGGAAAGCTCGTGACCTCCGTGGTTTCCTGGATCTGCCCCTCGTCGTCCACCGTGCGCCGCTTGGCGCGCAGGGCGACGACGTTCACTCCGAACCGCTCGCGCAGGTTGAGATCGCGCAGGGTGCGGCCGACCATGTTCGGGTGGGTGGGCATCTCCGCGACCAGGATCCCTTCCGCGAGGGGGAAGCGTTCGAGGGTCACCGAGGAGACGAGATTGTCGGCGAGCTGGACGCCGTAATCCTCCTCCGGAGAGATCACCTTGTGCACGCCCACCGCGGCGAGGATGCGGGCGTGGAGCGGGCTGGTGGCGCGGGCGACGATGCGGGGGATCCCCAGCTCGCGCAGGAGGGCGGAGACGAGGATGTTGGCCTCGCGGTGCTCGCCGATCGCCACCACGCCGGTGGTGAACTCGGCCACCCCCAGAGCCTCGAGGGTGTCCCGGTCGGTGGCGTCCGCGACCACCGCCCGCGAGACGAACTGCTTGACCTCCTCCACCAGTCTCCCGTTCTTGTCGATGGCGAGGACATCCTGCCGGCGCTCGGCAAGCCGCCGGGCGACCGGGCCGCCGAATGCGCCGAGACCGATCACGACATAGCGTTCCATGGGTTCTCAGTCCCGCGCCGCGAGAGCGCTCGTATCGGGACTCCGCGTTCGACGCCCCCGCGCGCCGGCGGGGCGCCTACCCGACGAGGATCCTCCCGTCGGGATAACGGTAAAAAGTGCGGGCCCCCGTCTTGCCCACCGCGAAAGCGAGGGTGAGCGGACCGGTGCGCCCCACGAACATGAGCGTGATGATGATGAGCTGCCCCATGGGTGTCAATGTCGGGGTCACCCCCCGCGAGAGCCCCACCGTGCCGAACGCCGACACCGCCTCGAAGAGGAGATCCAGATAGTTCTTGTTCGCCTCGAAAAGGAAGAGTCCCATGGCGCCCAGGCCGAGGAGAGTCCCCGAGAGGAGCGTGACCGACACCGCCCGGAGCAGGGTCTCGTCGGTGATCCGCCGCCCGTAGACCTCCACATCCCGCCGGCCGCGCAACAGCGCCCGCAGCGAGAGGGCCAGCACCCCGAGGGTGGTGGTCTTGATCCCGCCCGCGGTCCCGCCCGGGGAGCCGCCGATGAACATGAGGACGATCACGATGGTGGCGGTGATGGGGGCGGCGGCGCCGAGGCTTACCGTGTTGAACCCCGCGGTGCGGCTGGTGACCGACTGGAAGTAGGCGGCCAGGAGCTTGGAGCCGAGCGGGAGCCCTCCCAGGGAGTTCTCGTAGTCGAAGAAGAAGTAGGCGATGGTCCCCCCCAGGATGAGGAACGCCGTCACGGCGACCACGAGCTTGGTGTGGGTGCGCTCGCGCCGCCACCAGAGCACGGGGTGGAGGGGGTCCCGGGCCAGGGCCATGAGACTCATCGCCACCGTGAAACCGATGCCGCCGATGAGGACGAGGGTGGAGACGACGATGCATACCAGCGGATCGCTCACCCACGCGGCCAGGTTGTCGGAGAAGGTCGAGAACCCGGCGTTGCAGAAGGCGGAGACCGAGTGGAAGGTTCCGTGGTAGAGGGCGGTCAGGAGCGGCATCTGCCGCGTCCAGTACAGGCCGAGGAGGAGTCCCCCCGCGATCTCGGTGATGAAGGTGAAGGCCACGATGAACTGGAGCAGCTTGGTGATGTCGCGCTTGGCCGTCTCCTCGTAGGCCTCCTCGAGGAGCCCGCGCGAGCCGGCTCCGAAGCTGCGCCCGATGACCAGCGCCGCCGAGGCGCTCAGGCTCATGATGCCCAGCCCCCCGACCTGGATGAGGAGCAGGATCACCCATTGCCCGAAGGTGGACCAGTAGGTCGGGGTGTCCACCACGATGAGGCCGGTCACGCAGACGGCCGAGGTGGAGGTGAAGAGCGCGGTGAGGAAGGGCGCCGACTCCCCGCCCGCCGAGGCCCCCGGGAAGGTGAGCAGCAGGGTGCCCCCCGCGATGGCGCCGAGGAAGCTCGTGGCGATGGTGCGCGCCGGGCTGCGGGTGACGCCGATCAGGAAGGTGCGCCCGGAGGGCGAGGTGAGCAGCCGCGCGCCCGCCCGCACCAGCACCCGCAGGGCGAGAAGGAAGCCGATCGCCCAGAAGGTGAGCGGGGTGAGGATGAGCAGCGCGAGCAGCGCGAGCTCGAGCCAGTGGGTCTTGAAGAAGGGGCCGGCCCGCGGGGTGCCCAGCGCGTCCAGGACGAGCCGAGCCAGCACCAGCGCGAGGAGGAGGATGGCCATGGCCTCGCCGACGGGATAGCGCTGCAGGGGGCGGAGCTGGTAGCCCTGGTCCAGAATGATGACGAGGATGAGGACCCACGAAGCGATCCCGGCCCAGCGGTCGATGCCGCGGAAGCGCCCCGGCGTCAGTTGCAGGGACCGGCGCAAGCGGTGGGGGAGGGAGCCGCCTCCCTCCGGTTTGCGATCCTCTTGGGGCAAGGGATACCCTCCGGGAGACCGGGTGGAAAACCGGCTGCAGTCTAGGTAAGGAACGGCGCGGGGTCAAACTCATGGGCGGGAAGGATCTGGCAAACCGGGTGGAGGGCTTCGTCCTGGCGGGCGGCCGGTCGAGCCGCTTCGGGACCGACAAGGCCCTGGCCCTGGCCGGCGGGGTGCCTCTCCTCTCCCGCGCTCTGGGGGAACTGGCGGCCCTGGGGATCCGGGCCAGGATTGTCGCCCCCGACCCGGTCCCCTACGCCGCGCTGGGCGCGGAGGTGGTCTCCTCGGAGCGGCCGGGGCTGGGCCCCGGCGAGGCCCTGCGGGCCCTTCTGCGGGTCTGCGCCGCCCCCTGGGCGCTGGTCCTGGCCACCGACATGCCGGGAGTGGACGCCGGGGTGATCCGGGCGCTGGCCGCCGGCCTCCCCCGGGAAGAGCCCCCCGAGGGCCCGGCCGCGGTCTGCTTCGGCGAGGCCTCGGGGCGCCGCCACCCACTGCCGGGGCTCTATCACCGGTCCCTCGGGGGGCTCCTCGAGACCCTTCCCGGGGATGTCTCCCTGAGGGGGGTCCTGGAGGAGGCCTCGCCGCGGATCCTCCCCGCCGATCCGGAGGATCTCGCCCCCCGCCTGGCCAACCTGAACACGCCGCTGGACATGGAGCGGTTCGAGCGCCTGCGGCCCCGGCTGGCGGCCTTCCCAGGCCCCGGCGGGCCAGAATCCGATTGACACTCCCGGAGGCCCGACCTAGACTGGCGCGTCGTTTGTGCAAAGTTTCACAAGTGAATCCCCCGCAGTAGGTTGCCGGTAGGGGACCCCCGCCGGACCGGGGCCGGGGACTTCCGAAGAGCACCTATGGCAACAGACTACGTACCCATTCTGGTCATGCTGGTCCTGACGAGCGCCTTCTCCGTGATCGCGCTGGTGCTCGCCTGGTTCCTGGGGCCCTCCAAGCCGGACGCCTCCAAGAACGCTCCCTATGAGTGCGGCATGCCGCCGGTGGGCGACGCGCGGGAGCGATATAGCGTCCGCTTCTATGTCGTGGCGATGCTCTTTATCGTCTTCGATCTGGAGACGGTCTTCCTGTATCCATGGGCCGTCATCTTCCGCCAGCAGGCGATGTTCTTCTTCCTGGAGATGCTGGTCTTCCTGGGCATCCTGCTGGTGGGGTACATCTATGTCTGGCGGATGGGGGCCCTGGACTGGAGCTCCCACAAGGACCAGGTCATCTGGGGGACCAAGCATGAAGCCTGAGCCGAAGAGCACCCAGGGCAAGCGCTACGGCGGGCCCCAGACTCCGGCGGGGCTCTCGCCCTACGGGATCCGGGGCAAGGCGGAAGCCGAGGCCGGGGCGGCGGAGCCGCCCCGCAGCTCCTCTCGCACCGATCTCGAGTACGCCGAGCGCAGCGCGCTCGCCCTGCGCGAGCAGTTCGGGCCGGAGCTCCTCCAGATCATCCACTTCCGGGGCGAGTGGACGGCGGTTCTGAAGCCGGAGCGGGTCCTCGAGTTCATGCGGTTCCTCCGCGACACCTGGGGTTACCGGATGTGTCACGACGTGACCTCGGTGGACCTCTACCCCGAGGAGCCGCGGTTCATGGTGGTCTACCACCTGCTCAACCTGGACCAGTCGGTGCGTTTCCGCGTGAAGTGCCCTCTGGCCGGGGAGACTCCCGAGATCGACTCGGTGGTGCCGCTCTGGCCGGGCGCCGACTACGCCGAGCGCGAGGTGTTCGATCTCATGGGGATCCGCTTCCGCGGCCACCCCGATCTCAGGCGGATCCTGATGCCGGACGACTACCCGCATCACCCGCTGCGCAAGGACTTCCCGCTGACCGGGTTCCCGGTCGGCATCGACGCCCTCAAGGACTGAGGGCACCCATCGCGCCCTGAAGCCGCCCCGCGTCGCGCCGCCCGGACGGGGGATCTCGCGGGCACGACGAAGAGGAACCATGTCAAAGCTCTCGGCAGAAACCCAGGAGAAGATTCGCGCTCTCCGGGAACGCTATCCCCAGCGCCGTTCGGCGGTCATGCCCGCGCTGCACTACGCGCAGGCGGACGCCGGCCATCTCGACGAGGAGACGCTCGTTCTGGTGGCGGAGCTCCTCGAGCTTCCCCCCAACATGACCACCGAGGTGGTGGGCTTCTACACCATGTTCGACCGCGTGCCGCGGGGGCGCTACAAGATCGAGGTCTGCCGCAACCTCTCCTGCGCCCTGAAGGGGGCGCAGAAGATGGTGGACCACCTCGAGCGCACCCTCGGGATCAAGGTGGGAGAGACCACCCCCGACGGCAAGTTCACGCTGCTCGAGGCCGAGTGTCTCGGCGCCTGCGGCTACGCGCCGATGATGCAGATCGGCCCCTACTACTTCGAGAACCTGAGCCGCGCGGATGTGGACGCCATCCTCGAGGCGCTACGCCGCGACGCGGTGCCGCCGGTCGCCCCCGCGGGCTACCTGGAGATGGACGGGGTCGTGCCGGAGCGGGGGAGCGACGGCCGGGCGATCCCGACCGCGAGCGAGGCGATCGCGAAGCATCTGGCGGTGCCGCCGGCTCCCCGGCCGGCCGGCGCCGAGACCGCCCCGGCGGGGACGAAGGAGGAAGGGCAGTGAGCAAGGGGGCGCTGCGGGTCACCACCGCCAACACCGACAGGCCGCGCTCCTTCACCCTCGCGGTGGCCGAGCAGCATGGGGCCTACCAGGCCCTGCGCAAGGCGCTCAAGGAGTACAAGCCCGACCAGGTCATCCAGATCGTCAAGGACTCGGGCATCCGCGGGCGCGGCGGCGCGGGATTTCCCGCCGGCGCGAAGTGGGGGTTCGTGCCCAAGAGCATCCCCAAGCCCCGCTATGTCGCCTGCAACGCCGACGAGAGCGAGCCGGGCACCTTCAAGGACCGGATCATTCTCGAGCGGGACCCGCACCTCCTGATCGAGGGTATCCTCCTGGCCGCCTACGCCATCGAGAGCCACCAGGCCTTCATCTACATCCGTGGCGAGTACGGGCTCCCCATCCAGCGGGTCTCCGAAGCGGTGCGCGAGGCCTACGCCGCCGGATACCTGGGGAAGAACATCCTGGGCAGCGGGTGGGACTGCGATCTCGCGGTGACGGCGGGAGGCGGAGCCTACATCTGCGGCGAGGAAACGGGGCTCCTGGACTCCATCGAGGGCAAGCGCGGGCACCCGCGGCTCAAGCCGCCCTTCCCGGCGGTGGTCGGCCTCTACGGCGGCCCCACCGTGATCAACAATGTCGAGACCCTCTCCTCGGTGCCCGCCATCGTAATGAAGGGTGGCGCGTGGTTCGCGGGGACGGGCGCGCCGAACTCCTCGGGGCCGCGCATCTTCAATGTGAGCGGCCATGTGGTGAAGCCGGGACTCTACGAGCTCGAGATGGGGGTCACCCTGCGCGAGCTCATCTACGACCACTGCGGGGGGATCCGCGACGGCCGGGCGCTCAAGGCGGTCATCCCCGGCGGCGCCTCGACCTCGTTCCTCACCGCCGACCAGATCGACACCCCGCTCGACTTCGACTCGCTGGCCAAGGCGGGGTCGGCCATGGGCTCGACCGCGGTGATGGTCATGGACGAGACCACCTGCATCGTGGGCGCCACGCTCATCCTGACCCGGTTCTTCGCCCACGAGTCCTGCGGCCAGTGCACCCCCTGCCGCGAGGGGACGCACTGGGCGGAGCGGATCCTGCACCGGTTCGAGCATGGCGGGGCCAGGCGGGAGGAGATCGACCTCCTCCTCGACATCTGCAGCGAAATGGGCGGAGGGCGCACGATCTGCGCGCTCGCCGACGGCGCCGTCAACCCGATCCGGAGCAGCATCGAGAAGTTCCGGAGCGAGTACGAAGCGCATGTGGAGAAGGGTTGCCCCCAAGGGGGCCAGCTTTGCGAGGTGGAGTGGTGACGCTCGAATGGTGGATTGAGATCCTCGCCAAAGTTCTGGTGATCTTCGTCGTCGTGCTCACCTCGGTCGCCTACCTGACGCTCGTGGAGCGGCGGGTCGTGGCGCTCATCCAGGCGCGACTCGGTCCCAACCGGGCCGGCCCCCAGGGGCTCTTCCAGCCCTGGGCGGACGCCCTCAAGCTCATGTCCAAGGAGCAGGTGATCCCGACCCAGGCCGACCGCCTGCTCTTCCTGGCCGCTCCCGTCCTCTCGATGGTGCCCGCGCTCATGGCCTTCGCGGTTATCCCCTTCGGCGAGTCCATCCACATCTTCGGCCGCGACGTCACCTTCCGGCTGACCGACGTCAACATCGCCGTGCTCTTCCTGCTCGCGCTGTCGAGCATAGGGGTCTACGGAATCTTCCTGGGCGGGTGGGCGTCCAACAACAAGTACGCGCTCATGGGCAGCCTCCGGTCCTCGGCCCAGATGATCTCCTACGAGCTCACCATGGGGCTCGTGGTGGTCTCCATCGTGATGACGGTGGGGTCCTTCAGCCTCGTGCAGATCGTGGCCGCCCAGCACAAGCTGCCGTTCATCCTGACCCAGCCGCTGGCCTTCGTCCTGTTCCTGATCGCCTCCTTCGCGGAGATCAACCGCGTGCCCTTCGATCTGCCGGAGGCGGAGCCGGAGCTGGTGGCCGGCTACCACACCGAGTACAGCGGCATGCGCTTCGCCCTGTACTTCCTGGGCGAGTACGCGAACCTGATCACCATGTCCGCGATGGTCACCGTGCTCTTCCTGGGCGGATGGCTGGTGCCCTGGCCCAGCCCGCTGTGGCTCTCCCCGTTGTGGTTCTGCATCAAGGTGTTCGTGCTCGTCTTCTTCGCCATCTGGACCCGCGGGACCCTCCCGCGGTTCCGCTTCGACCAGCTGATGGCGATCGGCTGGAAGTTCCTGCTTCCGCTGGCCCTGTTCAACGTCTTCGCGACCGGGTTGTTCCTGGCGCTGAAGGGATAGCCGGCCGCGGGCCGGCCGCCCCGATGGGGGGCGACGGCGCGGCGGGCACTGGATCCGGCGGCGGGCCGCCGGGTGGGGGTACGACGTGGCTCTAGTCGGTTTCATCCTGATGGCCGTCATGGCCGTCGCGTGCGCCCTCGCTGTGGTGTTCCAACGCAACGCGCTCTACAGCGCGCTCAGCCTGGTGGGGGTGTTCGCGGCCACGGCGGGGATCTACCTGCTGCTCCAGGCGCCGTTCCTGGCCGTCCTGCAGATCATGGTCTACGCCGGCGCCATCATGGTGCTCTTCGTCTTCGTGATCATGCTCCTCTCGATCAGCTACGCGGAATCCGGCGAGGCGGAGGGCGTTCCTCCCGGCTGGAGGCGCGTGCTGGGGCTGGTGCTGGGAAGCGTCGTCCTCATCCAGCTGGCGTTCCTGGGGGGGACCCTGGTCCTCAGCGGGGCCACGGGAGATTTCGTGGGTCCCCGGCTGGGGAGCGCCGAGAGCGTGGGGATGACCCTGTACACCCGGTACATCTATGCGTTCGAGGTGGCCTCGATCCTCCTGCTGGTGGCGATCGTGGGCGCGGTGGCCATCACCCGCCGGCAGGGGCGCGGACTCGGGGGCCATGTGGGCGTCGAGGAGGAGTCGTAATGTCCGTGCCCATTGCGTACTACCAGATTCTGGCCGCGGCGCTGTTCGCCATCGGCGTGGCCGGCGTGATCTTCCGCCGCAACATCCTCGTGATCTTCATGTGCGTGGAGTTGATGTTGAACGCCGCCAACATCTCGCTGGTGGCGTTCGGGCGGGCGCTCAACTCGCCCGACGGCCAGGTGCTCGTGTTCTTCGCGCTGGCGGTCGCCGCCGCCGAGGTCTCGGTGGGGCTCGCCATCATCATCGACCTCTTCCGCAAGGAGGGGACGGTGGACATCAACCAAGTCAGCTTGCTGAAGGGGTAGGGCGGTGTTGAACGCGTTCTGGCTGATTCCGATCCTGCCGCTCCTGGGTTTTGTCATCAACGGCCTGGGGCTGAAGTGGATGCCCCGCAAGCTCGCCGGCTACCTGGCCTGCGCGTCGGTGGGGGCCGCCTTCCTCATCGCCGCCGGGGCCTTCCTGGAGCTGCGCGGGCTGCCGGTCGAGGACCGCGCGATCACGAAGGTCCTGTTCCCCTGGATCGCCGCCGGCAGCTTCCAGGTGAATGTGGCCTTCCTGTGGGATCCGCTCTCCGCGGTGATGGCGCTGGTGGTGAGCGGCGTGGGCTTCCTCATCCATGTGTACAGCCTGGGCTACATGGCCCACGACCCCGGCTACAAGCGCTACTTCACCTACCTGAACCTGTTCACCTTCGCCATGCTGACCCTGGTCCTGGCCGACAACTTCCTCCTGTTGTTCGTGGGCTGGGAAGGGGTGGGGCTCTGCTCCTACCTTCTCATCGGGTTCTGGTACACGAAGGACTCCGCCTCCGACGCGGGCAAGAAGGCCTTCATCGTCAACCGCATCGGCGACTTCGGCGTGCTGATCGGCATGTTCCTCCTGTTCTGGACCCTGGGGTCGCTGACCTTCGCCGAGGTCTTCCACAAGGCGCCCCTCGTCTACACCGCCGGCACGGCCCTGCCCACCGCGATCGCGCTTCTCTTCTTCCTGGGCGCGACCGGCAAGTCGGCCCAGATCCCGCTCTTCGTCTGGCTCCCGGACGCCATGGAGGGCCCGACGCCGGTGTCCGCCCTCATCCACGCCGCCACCATGGTGACCGCGGGCGTCTACCTGTTCGTGCGGGCCTCGGGCCTCTTCGCCCTGGCCCCCGAGGCGCTCGCCGTGGTGGCCGTGATCGGCGCCCTGACGGCCATCTTCGCGGCGACGATCGGCCTGGTGCAGACCGACATCAAGCGCGTTCTGGCCTACTCGACGGTCTCGCAGCTCGGGTACATGTTCCTGGCCGTGGGCGCGGGCGCGTTCGTGGCCGCGATCTTCCACCTCATGACCCACGCCTTCTTCAAGGCGCTCCTCTTCCTGGGGTCGGGCTCGGTCATCGAGGCCTGCCACCACGAGCAGGACATGCGCAAGATGGGCGGTCTGGGCAAGAAGCTTCCCGTCACGCGGAACACCTTCATCGTCGGCTCGCTGGCGCTGGCCGGGGTGCCGATCTTCGCCGGGTTCTTCTCCAAGGACGAGATCCTCTACAACACCTTCACCTCCACCGGCCTCGGCGGGCTGGGGAAGGTCCTGTGGGTGGTGGGCGCAGCGGCGGCCCTCTTGACCGCCTTCTACATCACCCGCGCAGTGGCCTTGACCTTCTACGGTGAGCCTCGCGACCGGCATGTCTTCGAGCACGCCAAGGAGTCGCCCCGGGTGATGACGGTCCCGCTGGTGATCCTGGCCGTGCTGTCCACGGTGGGCGGGTTCCTGGGGCTGCCGCTCCTGGCCGGGGCCAACGCGATGCACAACTGGCTGGGGCCGCTGGTGGGCGCCCACGGCGCGCATGGTGCCGGCCACGGGGAGGGCGCCGCCGAGGCGGCGGCCGCGGCCCATGGAGGCGGCCATTCCATGGGCCTCGAGCTGGGTCTGATGGCTTTCTCGGTGGCCATCGCCGTGCTGGGCGTCTGGTTCGGCTGGCAGACCTACATCGTTAAGCCGGGCCGGGCCAAGGCCATGGGCGCGCGCTTCGCCGGCGCCTACAAGGTGCTCTGGAACAAGTACTACGTGGATGAGATCTACGCCGCCGCCGTGGTGCGGCCGCTGGTGGGATTCTCGAACTTCCTGTGGAAGATCGTCGATGTGGAGTTCGTCGACGGCGCGGTGAACGGGGCCGGCCGGGTGGTGCGCGGGATCGGCGGGTTCCTCCGGCCGATTCAGACCGGGATCACAGGCACCTACGCGGCCGCGATCACCGTGGGGGCCATCCTGATCATGGGCTACATGCTGCTGGGAGGGGGTCGCTGATGCCGGTCCTGTCCACCATCATCTTCCTCCCCCTTCTGGGCGCGCTGCTCCTGTGGTTCGTGCCCATGCCGGCCAAGGGCCATCGCATCTTTTCGTTCCTGATCGCCGTGGTGACCTTTGCCGTCTCGCTGGCGCTGTGGTTCGGCTTCGACCGGGGCACCGCGGAGTACCAGTTCGTGGAGAACATCCCCTGGATCGACGCCCTGGGGGTGAGCTACCACCTCGGGGTGGACGGGATCAGCCTGCTCCTCGTGCTGTTGACGACGCTGCTGAGCGCCATCGCGATCCTCGCCTCCTTCAGCGCGGTCACCGACCGGACCCGGGGCTACTACGCCTTCCTGCTCGTCCTGGAGACCGGGATGCTGGGCGTGTTCTGCGCCCTCGACCTGTTCCTCTTCTATGTGTTCTGGGAGGCCATGCTCATCCCGATGTACTTCCTCATCGGGGTCTGGGGCGGCGAGCGGCGCATCTACGCCGCGGTGAAGTTCTTCCTCTACACCATGTTCGGCAGCCTGCTCATGCTGGTGGCCATCATCTTCCTGGCCCTGGCCTACAAGGCGCAGACGGGGGTCCTGACCTTCGACCTGGCCACTCTCTACGGGACGCAACTCACCTTCGCCCAGGAAGTCTGGCTCTTCAGCGCCTTCGCGCTGGCCTTCGCGATCAAGGTGCCCCTCTTCCCGTTCCACACCTGGCTGCCGGACGCCCATGTCGAGGCCCCCACCGCCGGCTCGGTGATCCTGGCCGGGGTGCTGCTGAAGATGGGGACCTACGGCTTCGTGCGGTTCTGCCTGCCGCTCTTCCCGGCGGCGACGGCGGCGGCGATCCCCTGGGTCCTGGCGCTGTCCGTGATCGGCATCATCTACGGGGCGCTGGTGGCGATGGTGCAGCCCGACCTGAAGAAGCTGGTGGCCTACAGCTCGGTCAGCCACCTGGGCTTCGTCATGCTGGGCATCTTCGCTCTGAACATGCAGGGGATGAAGGGCGCGCTGCTGCAGATGATCAACCACGGGATCTCGACCGGCGCCCTCTTCCTCATCGTGGGCATGATCTACGAGCGGCGGCACACGCGGCTCATCGAGCGCTTCGGCGGGATCACCGCCGTGATGCCGCTCTTCGCGGCCTGCTTCATGATCGTGACCCTCTCCTCGATCGGGCTGCCCGGCACCAACGGATTCGTGGGCGAGTTCCTGGTGCTGCTGGGGGCCTTCGAGTCCCACAAGGTGGCCGCCGTGCTCGCCGCCAGCGGCGTCATCCTCGCCGCCGCCTACATGCTCTGGATGTTCCAGCGCGTCATGTTCGGGAAGATCCACCACGAGGAGAACAAGGGGCTCAAGGACCTGAACGGCCGCGAATTCGCCACCCTGCTGCCGCTGCTCGTCCTGATCTTCTGGATCGGCATCTATCCCAAGCCGTTCCTCGACACGATGGAGGCCTCGGTGGTGCATGTGCTGGATCAGGCGGGGGCGCCGGTGACGGAGCCCGCCCCGGACGGGGGCGAGCACTCGACGCTCCTGGACGGCGGAGCGCGGATGGATGTGGCGCCGCCGGCGGCCGACGCACAGGGGGTGAAGTGATGCCCGGGGTCTCGATCAACTGGATGGCCATCCTGCCGCAGATCATCCTGGCCGGGGTGGGGTGCGTCGCGCTGCTCATCTCCGCCGGACGGCGCGGGCGCGCGGGGGGCGGGGTGCTGGGCCTGTGCGCGCTCGGCGCGCTCACCGCCATGGTCGCCGCGGCCACCGTTCCCTCGGGGCCGCCCGCCTTCGCCGGCTCGGTCGCCGTGGACGGCATCAGCAAGCTCGTCGGCATGCTCCTGGCCTTCAGCGCGTTCCTGACCCTGCTCATCACTTCCGGTTATGCCCGCCGCTGGGAGGTGGACAGCGGCGAGTACTACGCGCTCATCCTGTTCTCCACCAGCGGCATGATGGCCATGGCCGCCGGGCTCGACCTGGTCACCATCTTCATCGGGCTCGAGGTGGCCTCCATCTCGCAGTACATCCTGGCCTCCTTCCGCTGGCGCCAGGTGCGCAGCACCGAGGCGAGCGTCAAGTACCTGCTGCTCGGCGCGTTCGCGAGCGGGTTCCTGCTCTACGGCATCGCCCTGGTCTACGGGGCGACCGGCACCACCCACCTCAGCGAGATCGCGACGCAACTGGCCGCAGCCGGCGTGGCGGAGAATCCGCTGCTCCTGGTCGGGATCGGTTTCCTGCTGGTGGGGTTGGGGTTCAAGGTGGCGGCGGTGCCCTTCCACATGTGGACGCCGGATGTCTACCAGGGCGCGCCGACGGTGGTGACCGCGTTCATGGCCGCCGCGCCCAAGGTGGCCGTGTTCGCCGCGCTTCTGCGCCTGCTCGGCGTGAGCTTCGACGCGGCCCGGCCCGGGTGGACGCCGCTTCTGTGGTGGATGGCCGCGCTGACCATGGTGATCGGGAACATCCTCGCCCTGGTCCAGAAGGACATGAAGCGGATGCTGGCCTACTCCGCGATCGCCCACGCCGGCTATGTGCTCGTCTCCCTGGTGGCGGGGTCGGAGCTGGGCGGGATCGGCACCCTCTACTACCTGGTCGTGTACGCGCTCACCACCCTGGGTGCCTTCGGCGTGGTGGCCCTGGCCGCCCATGAGACGGAGAAGGGCACCGCGATCGAGAGCTTCGCGGGCCTCGGCTTTACCCGCCCCTGGCTGGGACTGGCCATGGCCATCTTCATGTTCTCCCTGGCCGGGATCCCTCCCACCGGCGGCTTCGTGGGCAAGTTCTACATCTTCGGCAGCGCGGTGCAGGAGGGGCAGGTGCTCCTCGCCGTGATCGGCGTCATGGCTTCGCTCATCTCCGTGTACTACTACCTGCGGGTCGTGGTGCTCATGTACATGCGTCCGGCGCCGGCCGGGGAGCCGACCCTGGTGCGCGCCAACCTCGCCATCGCCACCGCGCTGGTGCTGGCGGTGCTGGGGATCCTCTTCTTCGGGGTGGTCCCGGGACCGCTCTACGCCGCCGCGCGCGCCGCCATCGGAGGGATGTAGGTCCGGCGCGATGCTGCGGCTCTTCGTTGACAACCTCCTCCCCGTGATCCTGACCGCGGCGGTGGGCTACGCCCTCGCCGCGCGGGTGCAGGTGCAGGCGCGCTCCCTGGCGCGGGTGGCGTTCCTCGTCTTCTCCCCCTGCCTCGTCTACCAGATCCTCTTCGAGAGCCGGCTCCCGATCGGGGACATGGCGCGGATGGCCGGGTTCTCCTTCACCGTCCTGCTCCTCCTGGGTGGCGTGGCGTTCCTCGTCGCGCGGGCCATGCACCTGCCGCGGACCCTCACCGCGGCGGCCGTGCTGGTGGTGCTCCTGCCCAACGCGGGGAACATCGGGCTGTCCGTCAACTACTTCGCCTTCGGCGACCCCGGGCTCACCCAGGCCAGCCTTTTCTTCGTCTCCTCCTCGGTGCTCACCTACACGGTGGGGGTGTTCATCGCGTCGCTGGGGAAGTCCGGGGTGCGCGCCGCCCTGTTCGGGCTGCCCAGGGTGCCCACCGTCTGGGCGGTGACGGCGGCGCTCCTCATGTCCCACCAGGGTTGGGAGTTCCCCTTCCCCCTCGCGCGCAGCATCAAGCTCCTCTCCGAGGCCTGCATTCCGGTGTTCCTGGTGATCCTGGGGATCGAGCTTCAGGGAGTGCGCTGGGCGGGACGGGCGCGGCCGCTCCTGGCCGCTACGGCGCTGCGGCTCGTGGGGGGGGCCGTCATGGCGATCCTCGTGGCCCGCGTCTTCGGACTGGAGGGTCCGGCGCGCCAGGCGGGCATCCTCGAAGCCGCCATGCCCTCGGCGGTGGTCACGATCATCCTCGCCTCCGAGTACGAGGTGGAGTCCTCCTTCGTGACCTCCGTGGTGTTCCTGACCACGCTCCTCTGCCCCTTCACCCTGACGCCGCTCCTCGCGCTCCTGGGGGCGTGAGGGGGGCTACCTGGCCTCGGTGGGCGGCGCCGGATACCCCACGGTCTGGGCGAGAATGACCTGCTTCCCGGCGGGCAGACCAAGCGCCCCGGCCAGCGCTGCGCGGTCCACGCTCCCGCGCACGACGGTGCCGAGCCCCTCCGAGGCGCAGAAGAGGTAGACATTCTCGCTGATGAAGGCTGCGTCCGCCCCGGTGTAGAGGGTGCGGTCCTCCGCGGACACCTCGGCCAGCTTCGAGAGATCCGCCACATACACCAGGTTCACGGGAGCCTTTGCCACGAAGTCCTGGGCGCCGGTGGCCTCGCGCAGATCCCCCGCGGCAGCCGCGCGGAGGCGGTTGGCCAGGGCGTCGTAGAGGTACGCCCCCTCCGCCAGGACGACATAGACATCGATCTCCTGCCAGTTCCTTGCCGAGGGGGCCGTCCGCTTGCTCGTGTCGGGGCGATTGATGCCTGCCGCCGCCCAGAGGAGATCGGCGAGAGTCTGGAGGGGGAGCTTCTCCGTGGTGAACTCGCGGGTGGAGTGCCTCTGCTGGAGCGCCCGCATGAGGGGCATGCCGCCCTCGCGGCGGGGCGCCGGCAAGGGAATGTCCTCGATCGCCTGCGCGCCGGCGGGGGTGGTGATGGCCGCGATCAACAGCGCGGCCGAGATGGCGTGCTTCCGTCGGGTTCTCATCGTCGCCTCCCTTGCCGCCCGCGTGGCGCCGGGGGGTCTCTCACCCCAGAGCGGCGAGCACCTCCGCAGGGTGGCCGTTCACATCCACCTTCGAGTAAGCCTGCAGGATCACGCCGTCGGGCCCGATCACATAGGTGATACGATCCGCGTAGGCTTGGTCGGGGTCGGAGGCCGCGTGGTACGCCATGCCGATCCGTCGCTCCGGGTCGGAGAGGAGCGGGAAGGGGAAGTTGAACTTCCTGGCGAAGGCCTTGTTGTCATGAACCGTGTCGAAGCTCACCCCCAACACCACCGCATTCCTGGCTTCGAATTGCTGGATTCCGTCCCGGAACCCTTGTCCTTCGATCGTTCACCCGGGGGTGTCGGCCTTGGGGAAGAACCAGAGGATGACCGTCTTTCCCCTGAAATCGGAGAGGCGAACCTTCGCCCCGGTGTGCGCCGTAGCGGTGAATGCAGGCGCGTGCTCGCCGACCTTGAGCATGGGCACCTCCTTGGGTTGCGGCCGCGGCCGGGCCTGGGGGGGCATCGTCCGGTGATGCGCGGGACCCGCCGCGTGGGGCAGCATATCACGGCGGCGCTTCTGCTTGCGACGGCGCTGCCGGTGTCGGTGGGCGCGGCGGTGGGGACTCGGCCCGCCACCGCCCACGCGGCCCAGGCCGCTTCGGCGAGCAGCCTGTCCGACCCGAACTGGACCCCCGTGGGGCAGGGGATCGCGTTCGCCCGGGTCGAGGCCG
>CAZWKH010000002.1:0-25551 GCA_964633885.1 uncultured bacterium
TCGAGGCCGGCCGGGCCATCTATGGGGCGTCCGGCGATTCCATCTGCGCCAGCGCGGACCGGGCTGCGGCTCGCTACGGGGTCACCCATGTCGTCACGCGGGTGGGCGCGCAGGATCCTGTGTGCGCCTCCTGGACCGAGACCTTCCGCGACACGGCATTCGCGGTGTACCGGGTGCGCTGACCCCCGGCCGGGCCGCGGTTCGGCCCTGCGCGGCGTGTTTCGCCGCGAACGCGCCCGCGGGAGCCCGCCTCTACTCGGCGCCGTAGACCACGAAGTACTGCTCGGGCAGGAAGTCGTAGACCTTGATCTGCTTCAGGCCCCCTTCGGCCATCTCCGCGTCCACCGTCTCCCGGGACATCTGCTGCTCGGGGGGCGGGCCCCAGGGGCGCTCCTCCCAGGACCTGGGGATGTAGTCGATGATGACGAGCCGTCCCCCCGGCGCCAGCGCCGCACGGAGCTTCTTGGCGTAGGCGCCCCGGTTCTTCACGTAGTGGAGCGTGTCCACCATGAGAATCGTGTCGACTCCGCCCGGCGGGAGCAGCGGATCGTCCCTCTCCACCTTCAGGAGCTGTACATTCGTCAGGTTCTCGGCCTGCACCCGCTTGTCGAGGTAATCGAGCATCTCCTGGGAAATGTCCGCAGCGATCACCGTGCCGGTCGAGCCCACCGCCCTGGCCACGGGGATTGTGAAGTAGCCCGACCCTGCGCCGACATCGGCCACCCGCTCACCTTCCCGGAAGGCCAGCTCGGCCAGGATCTGCTCGCGTCTCTGGAACTCCTCGCGCTCGGGGCGCTCCAGCATCGCGATGTAGCCGTTGGCCCATGCGCGGCGGACGGTGTTGCGGAAGAGGGCCTCTTCCCGAAGGGTCGCGAAGGCCTCGTCTTCGCGCATGCGCAGGGCGTCCCAGAAGCCGGCGTCGGCCGCCCGCTGCAGCCACTCGTAGGCCTTGGCGCGGTTGCCCTGGAGCCCGTTGAGGCGCGCCAGGTCGTAGAGGATCTCCACATGCCGCTCCTCGGCCAGCTCGTTCATGCACGCGGCCAGCTCGAGAGCGCGGCTGAGGTCGCCGCCCTGCTCCGCTGCGGTGAAGGCGGCGGCGAGGGAGTCGTAATCGGCGGCCGGGTCGCAGGCGGCCGCCGCAGGGGCCGGGCCGCACAGGAGCAACAGAACCGCCAGGGCGGCGAGGGAGCGAACACAGCGGGACGCGCATCGATCGAGCATGACATTCCCCCGGACTGAGGGGCCGAAGGGATCGAAAGACCCGGGCAGACTAGCACAGGCGGGCCCCGCCGGGCATGGACTACATGCGGCTCAGGTTGTCTCCCAGCATGGCCCTCATCTGTGCGTGGGTGAAGCGGCCGCGGTCCTGCAGGGCTTCGAGGAATGCGGTGGCCGAGGCCTCTCCCAGCCGGGCGATCCGCGCCGTGAGATCCAGGTGCACGCGGTCCCACCCGAGCCTCTGGATCGCGCGGGCGGCCTCGGCGGGGCCCATCTCCCCGCGCAGGCTCACCAGGAAGAGGGTGCGCCGGCGGGGGAAGGAGTCCGGCGCGGGAATCGTTTCGCCCCGCTCGGGGAAGACCCGGATGACCAGGGTCGCGCCGGCGGGAACCCGGTCGCGCCAGGCGGCGTCCGCCGGGACGAGGAGGGTGACGCCGCGGTCCGCGATCTGCTGCAGGTGGGCGCTGTCGGCGGCGGTCGGGGGCGCCCCCGGCCAGCGCAGCAGGGCTGCCTTGAGATCGCGCAGGAGGTGGATACGGTTCGCGGGAATCCGCTCGCTGGGGCTCTCCTCGATGCCCATCAGCGCGGCGCGCAGCCCCTTTCGCGAGGCGGAACGCACTCCGCCCAGCGAGGTCGCCAGGAGCGTGGTATCCCCCTTCGCGGATTTCTCCTCGAGCAGAGCGAGACGGTCGAGGTGGATGTCCTTGCCGAAGGCGCCGGCATTGAGCCAGTGAACCCGCCCGCGCACGAAGGGCGGCGGTGTCCCCTTCCAGGAGCCGTCGAAGTCGATCTGGTCCGACGCGTAGAGCAGCGACCGGCCGGCCATGTGCTCCACGGCGAGGGGTTCCGACCAGTCGGCCAGGCTGCGGATCCAGCGCTGGGCCAGGGTGCCGACCGCCCCCAGCACCTCGGCAGTGACCCAGGCCGCGTCGTCCTGCAGGGTGTGGTAGAAGCGGTGGTCGCCGTCGCTCCAGATGCTGGTCACCGGGATGCCGCGATCCCGGAAGGGGGCGTGGTCGCTCGAGCTGCCCCCCCAGGCTCGCGCCGTCACCAGAGTGCGGGCCAGGGAGTCGGGGAGCAGGGCGCGGAAGGCGGTCCAGACCTCGGGGTAATACTCGCCCCCGCCCACGCCCACCTTGCCGTCGCCGTGGCCCTCCATGTCGAAGTTGAGCATCATCACCGCAGGGTCGAGGTCGAAGGGGGGATGCTCGGCGAGGGTCCTGGAGCCCAGGAGCCCCTGCTCCTCCGCGGCGAAGGTCACGAAGACCAGGGTGCGCGCGGGGCGCTTGCGGGCGGTGGCGAAGGAGCGGGCCAGTTCCATGACCACCGCCGTGCCCGAAGCGTTGTCGTCCGCTCCGTTGTACACGATGCCGGCGCCGTTGACTCCGACATGGTCCATGTGCCCTCCCACGATGACGATCTCGCGCGCGAGCCGGGGATCGGCGCCCGGGATGCGCCCGATCACATTGCGCGCATGCCCGTCCTCCTCCCGGGCCACATCCGCGGTCACCCGCATCCGCCTCCCGGTGGCCAGGGGCACGGGCTTCGTCTTCAACTCCTCGCGGTAGCGCTCGAGATCGTAGGCGGTCTCGAGGAGCGCGTGAGCCAGGACCCGCTCGCTCACGGAGAACACGGGGACATTCGGATGGTAGGAGCCGAGATGGACCGCGGCCCCCTGCACCGCCCCCTCTCCCTGGCTGAACAGCACCGCGGCGGCGCCGCGGCGCACGGCCTCGTCGAGGGTCGAGTCCCGCGTGGCCGCCTCCTCCCAGGGATGGCCGTTCTCCGGGGAGCCGCGCAGGATCAGGACGATCTTTCCGCGGACATCGGCGTCGCCGTAGTCGTTCCACTCCCGCGCGGGGCTGACGAGGCCGTGGCCCACGAGGACCAGCTCCGCGGCGACCTCGCCGCTCCCCGAATTCGTGATCAGCGTGAAGTCGTCCCCGTAAAGGAAGGAGACGGGTCCGTAGGGTCCGTCCAGAAACTCCAGCGAACCGCCGCGTTCGCGGGTGACGAGCATCGGGACATCCTGGAAGTAGGTGCCGCCCTCGCCGCCCGGCTTGAGCCCCCACTCCGCGAAGCGGGCGGCCACGAAGTCCTCCGTGAGCCGGCCTCCCGCCTCGCCGCTCTTGCGGCCCTGGTACCGGTCCTGGGTGATCTCGTCGACGATGCTCTTGGCGCGTGCGCCCTCGAAGGCGGCGGCCGGATCCGCGGCTGCGGCGAAGAGGATGGCGGCGAGGCCGAGCGCGAGGGAACTGCGGTGAGGGTGGGTCATGGGCATCTCCGTTGGGGCCGGCGAATCCGGGAAGTCTACCCGAGCGGGCCGCCGCGCGCCGCCTTTGGCTTGACCCCCCGGGCGGCGGGACCTAGATTCTCGCCGAAGACCCCCCGGTTCACCCTGGAGGTGCCTATGTCCGGCTTCGTCAACTGGGCCCTGATCGTCCTCGGCGCCGTGCTGGTCCTGCTCGAGGTCGTGATGGGGGCCATCAGCGGGTTCGATTTCCTCCTGATCGGCACCGCGCTCCTCGCCGGAGGGGCCCTTGGCCTGCTCTTCCATTCCCCCGCGCTCGGTGTCGCCGCGGCCGGCCTGCTCTCGCTGGTCTATGTGTTCATAGGACGCCGCCGCATCCGGGCCCGGCTGCAGAGACCCGGAATCCCGTCCAACACGGACGCGCTGCTCGGCCGCGAGGCGCGCGTCTGCGAGCGCATCGCGCCCGACCGGCCCGGACGCGTCAAGCTGGAGGGGGAGGAGTGGCGCGCCGTCGCCGAGGACCCGGCCTGCGGCGAACTGGAAGTAGGCCGGATCGTGACGGTGCGCCGCATCGACGGCGTCACCGTCCGGGTGATCCCCGTCGAGCCCGCCCCCGCGGGCGGAGGAACCCAGTCATGAGCCAGCCTGCCACCGTCGTCCTGTTCGCCTTTTTCGCGTTCATCCTCCTCATCATCCTGGCCCGCAGCGCCCGCATCGTGCGCCAGTACGAGAAGGGGCTCGTCCTGAGGCTCGGCAAGTACCACGCGACCGCGGAATCCGGGCTGACCTTCCTGGCTCCGCTCCTCGACGAGATCATCAAGGTGGACATGCGCGAGCAGGTCATCAATGTGGAGCCGCAGAAGGTCATCACCCGCGACAATGTCACGGTGACGGTGGACGCGGTGATCTACTATCGCGTGGTGGACCCGGTGCGGGCCAAGTTCGAGGTGCAGCATTTCGGGCTGGCCGCCACCACGCTGGCCCAGACCAACCTGCGAAACCTCGTGGGCGACAAGACGCTGGACGAGACGCTGGTCGCACGCGACATGATCAACACGAACCTGCGCGTTGTCCTCGACGAGGCCACCAACACCTGGGGGGTCAAGGTCACCCGCGTCGAGGTGCAGAAGATCGATCCCCCGGTGGACATCACCGAGGCCATGAGCCGTCAGATGAAGGCGGAGCGCGACAAGCGGGCGGTGATCCTGGAGTCGGAGGGGATCCGGCAGAGCGAGATCCTCAAGGCCGAGGGGTTCAAGCAGGCGGAGATCCTCAAGGCGGAAGGGGACGCGCAGGCACGCATCCTGAGGGCCACCGCGGAGGCCAAGGCGATCGAGATGGTCTCCAACGCGGCCGAACAGTTCTTCCACGACCGCGCCGCGCTCTCCAAGCAGCTCGATGTGCTGCAGACGACGCTGTCCCAGAACACGAAGTATGTGATTCCGGGCAACGCGGATCTGGTGACGGTGCTCGGGCTCGACGCCCAGGCCGCGCCGGCCATGGTGCCGCTGCGGCGCGAGGGCGGGCCGAAGCCGCCCCCGCGCGCAGGGAGCTAGGCGGAACTACTTCAGGAGCACCACGGGCCGGGTCTGCCGGTACGGGCCGGCCAGGACGCGGAGGTAGTAGCGCCCGGCCGGAACCGGGGCGCCCCGCTCGTCGAGCCCGTCCCACACCGCGTCGTGGCGGCCGGCCGGCAGCTCCGCGTCGAGGAGCGTCGTCACCCGCCGCCCGTTGACCGCGAACACATCCACCCGCGCGCGCTCGTCCTGAGGCAGCTCGAAGCGCAGGGAGGTCGCGAAGGCGAAGGGGTTCGGTGTGGCCTCGTGGAGCAGGAACTCACGGGGCGGTTCCTCTTTGGGCAGACCCACGGCCTCCAGCACCTCGACCTGATAATCCTCCACCTCGCCGTTGCCCGCGTAGCCGGTGGGGGCGGTCCAATCCACGGTGCAGAAGCGGAAGCGCGCGTAGGTCGTTCCCGGCTGCGCGTCGAGGGGCACCGGGAAGGTCACGGTGTTCGCGCCGGAGGACAGGTAGCTATGTGCGACCTCCTCGGTGGAGGGGTCCCACACCATGTCGCGGTTCCAGTCGATCCAGCCCGATAGGTAGCCGTAGACGGAGAAGGTGAAGCCGATCCTCGCCGTCTCGCCTGCCCGCACCGGGGTCAGGAAGGCCGCTCCGTCCTCGTCGTCGATCCAGTTGAGGTCGTCCCCGTTCGCGCCCGCGCTCGGCTGGCCGTCCCCATCAGGGTCCATGAGACTTCCCATGGTGGTCACATCGTCCAGGCGATGCCGCGCGCCGTTCCGGGCGAGGGTGGTGGGATACCCGGGCGTGCCGATCACCTCGGGGGCGTCGCCGAAGTCGAGGCTGACCGGCTCGCTCTGGACCGCGAAGGCGAGGTGGAGCGGCCGGGGTCCCGCCATCCCCATGACGCTCAGAGGCGTCCAGCTTCCGTTGAAGGGCTCCATGCCCACGCCCCAGACCGCGGCGTCGTTCCAGGTGGCGGCCGTGGTCTTCCAGCCGTACTTGGGCCCCGACTCCAGAGGCACGGCTTGCACGGAGAGCCAGTACACCTTGGGCAGGAGGGCCGTGCCCTCCTGGAAGAAGGCCCTCTCGGGGGGGATGTCGAAGGAATACTGGTAGCAGGTGTGGGTCCTGTCCGCGGAGTAGTCGGAGGGCGGGTTCAGCCACCCTGCGTGGAGCCCCGTGGCATCCGTGGTGATGCCGAAGCTGCCGGCGTCGAACCGCCGGGTCCAGAGCAGCTCTCCCGGCATGCTGTAGCCGGTGGGACTCTGCGAGGCGGGGATGTCCTCCCGGATGCTCAGGGTGATGTTGCGCAGCTGCACCGTGTCGTCGAGCCAGGACCCCCACACGCGGATGTTCGTGATGATCCCCGGCTCGCCGCACAGGAAGTCGTCGGCGAGGATGTAGGTGGAAGTGGCGTTTACATCCAGGCCCGTCTCGCCGAGATCCGGGTATTGCACCCACTTGAAGTCGGGCTGGAGATCGACGGTGATCTGGTCGCCCTCCACCGCGGCCTCCGCGGGGCCTGCGGCGGCCGCCATGGCCAGGGCGGCCAGGAGGACCCCGGCCCCCGGCAGGATGCGGGCAAGGCAGGAGCGGGGGTGCGCGGAAGCGGAGAACGGGAGAAGCAGGACCCGGGATCGCATCGGGAAGCCCCCCTTCAGGATGCCGTATCTGCGGAAGCGGCCTCGCGCCCCAGGGGCGCCGTGTTCTTGCCGGGGCGAACCTTCCCAGCCAGCCAGATCACCCCGGCCGCGGCATACACGGCGAGGACCGGCTCGATGGGGATCCTCGCCCTCAGGGAACCATAGAATAGCAGAGCCATGATCGTGTGGACCAGTAAATTCATATGCAGGAAGCATGCGCCGGTTCGTCGGGCCAGGGTGAGGATGAGTCCCATGACGAAGAGGGGGATGATCACGGCGTTGTAGACGAAGCCGACATCGAGCCGGGAGGCGAGCGCGCCGAGGGTACTCTCCTTGTCCCACCAGAAGCCGCTCTTCACGCCGCTGAAGCCGATGTCGCTGCGGAAGCGCCAGAAGCGGAGGAATTTCCAGGCGAAGAGCTTCGGCATGGCGCCGGGGTTCTCGCGCACGAACTCCCAGCCCATCCGCCGGGCCTCGCGGTCGAAGGCCAGCTCGTCCTTTCCGGCCAGGCGCCGGTCGTAGTCGGGAACACCGGTCCGCGGCACCACGATGGCGCCTCGGAAGGCGGGCTCCTCCAGAATGAGCCTGTTGTTGCTCTCGTAGAAGGTGATCCCGCCGTGGGTGGTGAGCAGGATCGGCCGTCCCATTCGGATTTCGTTGCGCAGGACCCATGGGCCCAGCACGGCGGCCAGCGTCAGCAGGAAGAGGGCCGCGCCCAGGACGCGCCTCGCCGGGCGGCCCCTGCCCAGGACGAGGACGGCCGCCGCGGTGAAGGCGGCGAAGAGGAGGCCATGGGGACGGGTCAGGGTGGCGGCTCCCGCCAGGAGCCCGGCCAGCACGAGCTGTCCGCCCCGGGCGAAGCCCAGGCGCAGAGCGTCGGTCAGGACGATCATCGCCAGCAGCAGGATCGCCGTGTAGAGGTTCTCGGTCATCAGGTAGGCGCTGATGAAGATCAGGAAGGGGTTCAGCGCCACGACCCCGGCGGCGATCAGCGCGACGGCTTGCGAGAAGATCCTGCGGGCGAGCAGATAGGTGAGAGGGACGAGCAGGGCGCCCAGCAGCACCTGAAAGATCCGCGCCGCCGGGACGCTGGGGCCGAAGATCGCGTAGACCCCCGCCAGGGCGATGGAATAGAGAGGGGGGCGCGCCGCGGTGGGGATGCCGACATGCTTGACATGACCCTCACCCGCGGCGAGGTTGGCCGCGATGGCGTGGTAGTCCGATTCGTCGCCTCGGAAGGGAGCGTTCAGCCCGAGCACCGCCCCGGCGAAGACGAGCCGCAGGGCCAGCGCGACCAGGGTGATGGCGAGGAGGGTCTTGGGGGTCCGTTTGAGCATCGGGTGGTCAGGGCTCCTGAGTGGGTTCCAAGGCCCCTCGGTGGGTTCCCGCGACAGTTTAGCCCGGCGGATGGGGCGCGGCCAGGGGATACTGCCGGGCGGGAGTGGAGCTCTCGCCGCGGCCGGCTGCTATGCTGATGGCTTCTCCGGATCGAGACGCGGACCCCAACCATCGAGTCATCCCATGCACACGCGAGTTCCCGAATTCCTGCAGAGGCTCCAGGCCGCCCGCAGCACCTACCGGCTCCCCCGGCGTGCCCAGTCGCTGGCCCGGGAGTTCATCTACGATGTGCTCGCCCTGCTCTTCCCGCACTACGCGCCGGGGGGACGGTGCGCTCCGGAGCAGACTGTATACGACCACCAGCGCGCTCTGGAGTGGATCGGAAGGTTTCTGGCGGCGCACCCGGCGGGCGCGGGCCATGCCGAGCGCCTCACCGCGGAGTTCAGCGCGCGGCTGCCCGCGATCTACGACGCGCCTCTGGAGGACGCGCAGGCCACCTACGACGCGGACCCGGCCGCGAAGAGCGTGGACGAGGTCATTCTCGCCTACCCCGGGTTCTTCGCTCTGGCCTGCTACCGGGTGGCTCACGAACTCTACGCCATCGGCGTGGAGCTCCTGCCCCGCCTGGTGACGGAGGTCGCGCATCGGGAGACCGGCATCGACATCCACCCCGGCGCCCGCATCGGGCACGCCATGTCGATCGACCACGGCACCGGCATCGTCATCGGCGAGACCACCGTCATCGGCGACCGGGTCCGGATCTACCAGGGCGTGACCCTGGGCGCGCTCAGCGTGCGCAAGCACGACACCGAAGCCCGGCGCCACCCCACCATCGAAGACGATGTGATCATCTACGCCAACGCGACCATCCTAGGCGGCGAGACCGTGGTGGGGGCGGGAAGCGTGATCGGCGGCAATGTCTGGCTCACCCACAGCGTGCCCCCGGGCACCCTCGTGACGGAGGTGGTGAGCGCCGAGCGGCGGTCCGGCGCGGAAGGCGGACCGGAGCGGCCCGGCAGTTAACGCCCGCCCGGGACGGGCATCATCCAGGAGACCATCATGCGTGTGAACTCCATTCTCGAAACCATCGGCGATACCCCTCATGTCCGTATCCACCGCCTGTTCGATCCCCGCGTCGAGGTCTGGATCAAGCTGGAGAGGGCCAACCCCGGCGGGAGCATCAAGGACCGCATCGCGCTGGCCATGATCGAGGCCGCCGAGCGGAGCGGGACCTTGAAGCCGGGCGCGGTCATCGTCGAGCCCACCTCCGGCAACACCGGCATCGGCCTCGCCCTGGCGGCCGCGGTCAAGGGCTACCGGCTCGTGCTGGTCATGCCCGAGTCCATGTCGGTCGAGCGGCGCCGGATCCTGGCCGCCTACGGGGCCTCCCTGGAGCTGACCCCTCGCGAGAAGGGGATGGCGGGGGCCATCGCGCGCGCGGGGGAACTCTGCGCGACCACGCCGGGCGCCTGGATGCCGCAGCAGTTCGAGAATCCCGCGAATCCGGAGATCCACCGCACGACCACGGCGCGCGAGATCCTGCGCGACTTCCCGGAGGGGCTCGATCTCATCGTGACCGGCGTCGGCACCGGGGGCCACATCACCGGAGTGGCCGAGGTTCTCAAGGCGAGCATGCCCCGCCTCAAGGTCTACGCCGTGGAGCCCGCCAAGTCCCCGGTCCTCTCGGGGGGCGCCCCCGGTCCGCACAAGCTGCAGGGGATCGGGGCGGGGTTCGTGCCCGGCGTCCTCAACCGTGAAGCGGTGGACGGGGTGATTCAGGTGACCGAGGAGGAGGCCTTCGCCTACGCGGCCCGGGCGGCCCGTGAGGAGGGCCTTTTCGTCGGTCCCTCTTCCGGGGCCTCGCTGGCCGCGGTGGCGCGAACGATCCCGGAGCTCGCCGACGGCAGCCGCCTGCTCACCTTCTGCTACGACACCGGCGAGCGCTACCTCTCGGTCGAGGGCCTCTTCTAGACGCGCCGGCCCCCGCCCGGCAGGGGCGGGGGCCTTGCGCAGCGTGTTACGGCGGGGCGAAGCCTACCGGTTGTACTTGCTCTTCACCTTGCCGAAGGAGCTCTGTTCGGCGCCGCCGGGAGTGGCGGTGGGGGCCGACTTGGTGAGGAGGGCGTCGGTGTCGAAGCACCGCACGATCCCGTTCTCGACGCTCACCGAGAGGTCGGTCATGCCCAGGGCGGCGAGCTGGCGCTGAATCTCGGCGAGCAACTCGGTGTCGGAGAGGGTCTCCGGCCGGTCCACGGTCACGGTGCCGGTGCGGTCACCCTGCTCGAGATCGATGACGAGGCTGCTTCCCGCCTCGCTCATCGTCTTGCGGATCTGAACCTTTGCATCCGAGACCTCCCCGGCCAGGTCCTCGCCCCCCGCGGTGAGGACGATCTCCGGGGCCGCCACACAAGGATCGGCGGGAGCATCGCACTCGGCGCGCACCTCGATCTGGATCCTGCTTCCGTCCTCGTCCACGGTGACGGAGACCTGCGCGTCGGGGATCCCGGCCGCGGCGAGCTGTGCGGCGATCTCCGCCTCGACCTCGGCGGCGTTCTTCCCGTCCACGCTGACCTGGATCACATTCTCGGCGACCATGGCGTAGACATTGGAGGAGACCTTTTCCCGGACCGGGCTCACCGAGGCCTGGGCGGTGTACCCCTTGCCGTTGAGCGTGTGGGCGAAGGCCTCGGCGACGGCCCGGGCGGACCGCCCGTTGCGCGCGGGAACCCGCGCGGCCAGTGTGTAGCCGACGCCGTTCTCGCCGGCTTGCGCCTCCACCCGCACGGCATCTGCGTCGAGCGCGGCCTTGAACTCGGTCGCGACCCCGCGGATCGTGCCCTGGTCCACCGCCGATCCCGCGAGATCGAGCGTCACCTCATGCCCGACCACGCGCTGGTAGGACACGGGGATCACCAGCAACGCGAGGGCGAGCCCCGCCACCGCGGCCACCACGGCCAGTCGTGGCCGTGCTCCGAAGAACCTGATCGATGCCATCCTTCTCTCCTCCCGAGTCCCGTCCGGGCGCCCGCCCGCGAGACCGTCGATGGTGTCGGTGAGGGACTTCATGTTCCGGTGGGACCGGGCGGCCAGAGCCTTCAGGTCCCGATCCACGCCCTCGTCGATCGGCCCGCGGGGCCCGGCGTGCGACCCCATGCGGCGATCGGGCATGTCACTCATGACGCCCTCCTGTCCTGGATTGGTTGTCCGAGAGAGAGGAGAAGACGGGCGCGAGGGTCTCGGTGGGGTGAACCCCGGTCCGCGAGGACCGGTGGCACTCCGGTGTCGAGGCCGCTCGCGGCCGCATGGACGGCTCCGCGATCCCGAGGCTCCGGTAGTGGCGGCGCAATCGCTCCCTGGCCCGCAGGACCCGGGACTTGACCGCGGCGACGGTCGCGCCCTGCATTGTGGCCACCTCCTCCATCGAGAACCCTTCGAGCTCGTGCAGCACCAGCGCCTCCCGCTGCTCGGCGGGAAGCCGCGACAGCGCGCGGGCGGCCCGCCGGGCCGAGTGGAACTCCTCCTCGCTCATCCGACCGTCCTCGCCGGCGAGGCCCCACATGTTCTCGGGCGTCTCATCGAGCGGCAGGAGCCGCTTCCAGAAGCCGCGACGCGAACGGGACCTGTGAACGGAGAGGAGAACGGCGAAGAACCAGGACCGGAATCGCTCCTCATCGCGCAGGGTGTGGAGCTTGTGGAAGGCGCGCAGGACGGTCTCCTGGTACAGGTCGTCCCCGTCGCCGGGGGATCGGCACAGGTTGCGCGCCGTCCCGAGCGCCTTTCCGTGGATCGGCTCCAGCAGGCGAACCAGATCCTGCCAGCGCCGTTCCGCGTCCAGTTCTTTCATGCACCCTCCGGAGGTGTCGGGCCGTTCCGGCCTTCGGGGAGGAGACGCAGCGAAGGATCCGAGGGGATGCAGGAAATTCTAGCCGAATCCGGGGTGGGAGAAGCCCCTGAGGGGCCATGTCGGTGATCTGGCGCGACTGGGGGTGTGGATGGGGCCTCAAAGGCGTACACTGGCAAGGTTGCGGGCCGGCTTGCGGTTCGCGCAGACCGGACCTTCTCTACGGGCCCGGGATCGGAACGGTCCCTTCATGAACATTCTCCTGGTCTCCCCGCGGACTCCGGACACCTTCTGGAGCTTCCGGTACGCTCTGGACTTCATCTCCAAGAAGACCGCTCACCCGCCGCTGGGGCTCCTTACCGTCGCCGCCATGCTGCCGCGCGACTGGGACCTGAAGGTCGTGGACCTCGATGTGGCCCCCCTCGAGGACGCGCAGATCCTGTGGGCGGACTATGTCCTGCTCAGCGCGATGATCTGCCACCGGGAATCCGTGAAGGGGGTCATCGAGAGGTGCCGGGCCCTGGGGCGGCCGATCATCGCCGGAGGGCCGCTCTTCACCACCGGCCACGAATCCTTCCCCGAGGTCGAGCATTTCGTGCTGGGCGAGGCCGAGGAGGTCATGGATCGCCTCGTCGAGGACATGATCGCCGGCCGCGTCGCGGCGTCCTACCGCGCCGAGGGGTTCCCCGACCTCTCCCGGACCCCTGTGCCCCGCTGGGACCTGATCGACCTCGACGATTACGCGAGCATGTCCGTGCAGTTCTCGCGGGGCTGCCCCTTCAACTGCGAGTTCTGCGACATCATCGTCATGAACGGCCGGGTGCCCCGCACGAAGCCCCCCGGTCAGGTGATCGAGGAGCTGGAGAGCCTGCGCCGGCTGGGGTGGAACGGCAGCGTCTTCCTGGTGGACGACAACTTCATCGGGAACAAGGCGCGCGTCAAGGAGCTGCTCACGGCCATGATCGACTGGCGCAGGCGCACCCGGGTGCGGATGGACTTCACCACCGAGGCCTCGGTGAATCTCGCCGGAGAGCCCGAGCTGCTCCGGCTGATGGTGGCGGCCGGGTTCCGGAATGTGTTCCTGGGGCTCGAGACCCCGGTGCTGGAGAGCCTGCGCGAGTGCGGCAAGCAGCAGAATACCCGCGGGGATCTGGTGGAGTCCGTGCAGACGATCCAGCGCGCCGGCCTGGAGGTCATGGGCGGGTTCATCGTGGGTTTCGACCACGACACCCCCGATGTCTTCCAGCGGCAGTTCGACTTCATCCAGCGGTCCGGGGTGGTCACGGCGATGGTGGGCCTCTTGACGGCGCTTCCCAAGACGCGCCTCCACGACCGGCTGCGCTCCGAGGGCCGCCTGCTGGCCGACAGCAGCGGCGTCAACACGGAGGCGACCTGCAACTTCCTGCCCAAGCTCGGTCGTGAGGAACTGGTCGCGGGCTACCGGAAACTGGTGCTCTCCCTCTACGAGCCCCCCGCTTACTACGCGCGTGCCCGGGCGTTCCTGGCCAGCTACCGGATCCGGGGACCGCGGCCCCGCATCGGCTCGCGGCAGGTGGGCGCGCTGATGAAGGCGTTCTGGCGGCTGGGGATCCGCAATCGCGGGCGACGGCAGTACTGGGGATTCCTCGCCTACACGCTGGTGCGCCGACCGCGGGCCTTCGGCACCGCGGTCACCATCGCCATCTACGGGCACCATTTCCGCAGGGTGGCGAACGCGCTCTAGGCCCTGGCACGGACCGGCCGGATCTCCTAGGATGACCTAGACCGCCTGAACAACCGCGTTTCCGCCATCCGTTCCCGGGAGGGGTCCACCATGAGCCGTTTGCTCGACACCGTTCTCCTGACCGCGCTGCCCGCATCCGGAAAGTCGGAAGTCCGCCGCTATCTCGCCCTCCAGGACGCCGCCACGGTGGCCGGGCAATTCCACATGGGCCCGACAGTCCAGCTCGACGACTACCCCTATGTGCACATGATGCGGCGGATCTCGCAGGAGATGGTCGCGATGGGCCTCCCGCCCGCCTTCTTCCCCTCCAACGATCAGCCCTTCAAAGAGCCCCGCGACTGGGGGACCCTGATCGAGCTCGTCAACGAGGACTACCGGGACCTCCACGCCCGCCCCAAGCTTACTCCCGCCTCCGCGGCGACCTGGCTCTTCGACCGGTACGACGCAGCGCGGGCCAAGGTGGGGGCTCCTCCTGCTCTCGGGAATCTCCCCGAGGCGGTGCGCAGGAAGCTCGCCGAGGCCCTGGAGAAGGAATCCCGCGAGCTCCTCGACGAGAAGCTGGCCGGAATCCCCGCCGGCCTCGAGGGTAAGACCATTGTTATCGAGTTCGCCCGGGGAGGGCCCCAGGGCGCCTCGATGCCGCTCACCCCGCCCTTCGGCTACGCCTACAGCTTCGCCTGCCTCTCTGACGAGATCCTCCAGCGGGCCTCTGTGCTCTACATCTGGGTGACTCCGGAAGAATCCCGGCGGAAGAACGACGAACGGGCGAAGCCGGGACCGGAGGGGGACGCGTCCATCCTGCACCACGGCGTGCCCATCGCCGTGATGCTGGGGGACTACGGCACCGACGACATGGGCTGGCTCGTCGAGCAGAGCGACCGCCCGGGAACGGTGCGCGTGGCCGCAAGAGGCAAGGTCTTCCACCTGCCGGTGGCCCGATTCGACAACCGCAGGGATCTGACCACCTTCATCCGCGAGGATCCCGCGACCTGGCCCGCGCCGGCGGTGAAGGCCGTGCACGAGGAGCTCCGGCGGGCGCTCACGCAGCTGGCCGGAACGGAGCACTCGGACTGAGCCGGGCGCCGGCGGCCTGCCGCGGCGCTCTCCCCCCGGCCCGGAGATCCGGAAGGAGGACCTGATGACACGCAGGCACAGCAGCGAGCCGCCCAAGTACCGCGCCTACACCCGCAGGGACATCGACCGGATCCCCCAGCTCAAGGCGCTCGACCCCGACGAGATCGTGGCCATGAAGGCCGTGAGCGCGGTGTTGCCCTTCAAGGTCAACGAGTATGTGGTCTCGCGGCTCATCGACTGGACCAACATCCCGGAGGATCCCATCTACCAGCTGACCTTCCCTCAGGAGGGGATGCTGGAGCGGCGGGACCATCGCAGGATGGTCGATCTCGTCCGCTCCCGCGCGCCGGAGGCCCGGATCAAGGCCGCCGCCCGTGAGATCCAGCTCCGCATGAACCCCCATCCGGCAGGGCAGATGGAGCTCAATGTCCCCGACCTGGACGGGACTCCTCTGCCGGGCATCCAGCACAAGTATCGCGAGACGGTGCTCTTCTTCCCCAGCCAGGGGCAGACCTGCCACGCCTACTGCACCTACTGCTTCCGCTGGGCGCAGTTCGTCGGCATGGACGATCTGAAGTTCGCCGGGCGCGAGGTCGAGGACCTGGTGACCTACCTGAAGGCGCATCCGGAGGTGCAGAGCATTCTCTTCACCGGATGGGATCCGCTCATCATGCGCACCGCGGTTCTCCGCCGCTACATAGAGCCCCTCTTGATCCCGGAACTCGACCACATCGTGAGCATCCGCATCGGCACCAAGGCCGCGGCCTACTGGCCGCAGCGGTTCGTGAGCGATCCGGACGCCGACGATCTCCTCAGGCTGTTCGAGCAGGTCCGGGCCAGCGGCCGTCACATCGCGATCATGGCCCACAACAGCCATCCGCGCGAGCTGGAGCCCCCCGAGGCGCAGCTCGCCATCCGCCGCATCCTGCGTACCGGGGCCACCGTCCGGTGCCAGGCGCCGCTCATCCGCCGCGTCAACGACCGCGCCCGGATCTGGACCGAGATGTGGCAGAACCAGATCCGGTTGGGGGCGGTGCCCTACTACATGTTCGTGGAGCGGGACACCGGTCCCAAGAACTACTTCGAGGTGCCGCTGGCCCAGGCGGTGGAGATCTTCTCCCGGGCCTATCGCCGGGTCTCCGGCCTGGCCCGGACGGTGCGCGGGCCTTCGATGTCGGCCACCGCGGGAAAGGTCCTGGTGGACGGAGTGGCCGAGGTCGATGGGGAGCAGGTGTTCGTGCTGAAGTTCCTGCAGGCCCGGGACCCCAAGTGGGTGAACCGGGTCTTCTTCGCGCGCTACGACCCCGAGGCGACCTGGTTCCGTCAGCTCAGGCCCGCCTTCGGCGAGGAGAAGTTCTTCTTCACCGACGCGGTCGAGGAGATCCGCCGCCGCCGCCGTGCCCCGGCCTGGGGACAGCAGGTGGGGGTGCGGCGCCCCGCGGCCATGTTCGGGCATGTGGAGTGGGAGTAGAACGGCCCGGCACATAGCCGCCGCCCCGGATTCCCGCGGTTTCCGCACGCTCTTCACCTGCGATAGACTTTGCCCCTCCTCAATCGAATCAGGGGGTCGTGATGAGCAAGAAGAGCTGGGGCATCCTGGCGGCGGCGGTGGCGGTGGTGGGGCTGGCGGGGGCGGTCTGGATGCTTCGAAGGGACCGCAATCCGGAGTCCCCGTACCGCACGGAGGCCGTCCAGCGGGGGGACATCCTGGTCCAGGTCTCGGCCACCGGGACCCTCAACGCGGTGACCACGGTGCAGGTGGGAAGCCAGGTGAGCGGCACCATCGCCGCGCTGAACGCGGACTTCAACGACCGGGTCCAGCGCAACCAGGTTCTGGCCCAGCTCGATCCCACCTTCCTCAAGGCCCAGGTGGCCCAGAACGAGGCGGACCTGGAGCGCGCCCGGGTGACGGTGCGCCAGGCGGAGCGGGACTACGCGCGGGTGGCGCCCATGCGGGAGCAGGGGCTGGCCTCCCAGGCAGAGATCGACGCCGCCGAGACCGCGCTCGAGGCCGCCCGCGCCTCGGAGAAGTCCTCCGTGGCCGCGCTGGATCGGGCCAGGACGAACCTGCACTACGCCACCATCACCTCGCCCATCGACGGCATCGTGATCTCGCGCGATGTGGATGTGGGACAGACGGTGGCGGCGTCGCTCTCCGCACCCACCCTGTTCACCATCGCCAACGACCTGACGCGCATGCAGCTCGAGGCCTCGGTGGATGAGGCCGACATCGGCATGATCCGGATCGGCCAGGCCGTCACCTTCACCGTGGACGCGTTTCCCGAGCGCACCTTCGCCGGCGAGGTCCATCAGATCCGTCTCGCTCCGCAGACGGTGCAGAATGTCGTCTCCTATACGGTCATCGTCCTCGTCGAGAACGCCGACCAGGTTCTCCTGCCGGGGATGACGGCCAACGCGACCTTCCTGGTGGACGAGGCCCGCGGGGTGCTGCGGGTGCCGTCCTCCGCACTGCGGTTCCGGGGGCCCGGCGGCAAGCCTCGCCCGGGTCCGGCCGTCTATGTGCTCGGCGAGGGGGGTACTCTGCAGCGGATCGCAGTGACCCCCGGCCTCTCCGACGGCACCTTCACCGCGGTCGCCTCCGATTCGCTGCGGGAGGGGATGCCGGTCGTGGTCGCGGGGCTCAACGCCTCGGCGGGCGCCGCGCAGGGACAGGTGAATCCCTTCGCCCCGGGAGGCATGAGCCGTGGCCGTCGCTGATCGCCGGGTCATCCAGGCCCGGGACCTGGTCAAGGTCTACGGCGAGGGGGACAGCCGGGTCGAGGCGTTGCGCGGCGTGTCGATCGAGGTGGAGCCCGGCGAGATGGTGGCGGTCATGGGCGCGTCCGGCAGCGGCAAGTCCACCCTCATGAACATCCTGGGCTGCCTCGACCGGCCCACCTCCGGGAGCTACGCATTGGACGGCGAGGATGTCGCTCACCTCTCTCGGGACGAGCTCGCCGAGATCCGCAACCGCAAGATCGGGTTCGTCTTTCAGAGCTTCAACCTGCTGCCGCGGACCAGTGCGCTGGAGAATGTCGAGCTGCCGATGATCTACTCCTCGGTGCGCGGCCGCTCCATCGCCCAGCGCGCGCAGCAGGCGCTCGAGCGGGTGGGCCTCGCCGACCGCGCGCATCACGCTCCCAGTCAGCTCTCCGGGGGCCAGCAACAGCGCGTGGCCATCGCGCGGGCGCTGGTCAACGAGCCGCCCTTTCTCCTTGCCGACGAGCCGACCGGCAACCTGGACACGAAGACATCCTTCGAGGTTATGCGGGTCTTCCAGGAATTGAACCGGGGAGGAATGACCATCCTGCTCATCACCCACGAGCACGACATCGCCCAGTTCGCCAAGCGGGTCATCGTGCTGCGCGACGGGCTCGTGGTGGACGATCACCCGGTCGCGTCGCGGATCGACACGACGACCATGGAGGTGCCCTCGTGACGCGCTTCTGGCTCCTCCTGCGCGTGGCGCTGCGGGCCATCGCCCGCAACAAGCTCCGCTCCTCGCTGACCGTGCTCGGGATCATCATTGGAGTCGCGGCGGTCATCGCCATGGTCGCCATCGGCGAAGGCGCCTCCTCCATGGTGCAGTCCCAGGTCGCGAGCCTGGGCGACAATCTCCTCAACATCTTCCCCGGGTCCATGCGGGGGCCGGGAGGGGCGCATGGGGGCGCCGGCAGCTCGTCCAGCCTCACGGAGGAGGACGCCGCAGCCATCCTCGCTCGGGTGCCCAGCATCACCGCGATCAGCCCCGTGGTGAACTCCGGGGCGCAGGTCGTTTACGGGGACCAGAACTGGTCGACGGGGGTCTTCGGGGCCGATGTCGACTACCTCCAGATCCGCAGCTGGGGAGTGTCCTCGGGGACGAACTTCAACGAGTCCGCCGTGCGGGGGAGCGCCAAGGTCTGCCTCCTCGGCCAGACCGTGGTGGACAACCTCTTCGGCGAGCAGGATCCCCTGGGCCAGACCATCCGCATCAAGAAGATGCCCTTCACGGTCATCGGCGTGCTCGAGCGTAAGGGACAGAACACCTGGGGCCGGGACCAGGACGATGTGGTCGTCATGCCCTACACGACTTGCATGAAGAAGCTCACCGGGACCACGCGCGTCTCGATGATCCTCGCCTCGGCCACCTCCATGAAGGCCCTGCCTCAGGCGACGGAAGAGATCACGCAGCTCCTGCGCGCCCGGCATCGCATCCCCATGGGTGGGGAGGACGACTTCACCGTGCGCACCCAGCAGGACATCGCTGACATCATGGGCTCCACGGCGCGGGTGATGCGGGTCCTGCTGGCCGCGATCGCCTCCGTCTCGCTGCTGGTCGGCGGCATCGGCATCATGAACATCATGCTGGTCTCGGTGACCGAGCGCACGCGGGAGATCGGCATCCGCATGGCGGTGGGCGCCAAGGGATGGCATGTCCTCACCCAGTTCCTGTCGGAGGCGGTGGTGCTGGCCTGCTTCGGAGGCATCCTCGGCATCGTGCTGGGATTCACCGTGGCGCGGCTGGTGGCGCATTTTGCCCACTGGCCGATCCTGATCTCGCCGCAGGCGATCCTGATGGCGTTCTTCTTCGCGGTGGCGATCGGGGTCTTCTTCGGGTTCTGGCCGGCGCGCAAGGCCTCGCGGCTGGACCCCATCGAGGCTCTGCGCTACGAGTGATCGCGGAAAGGCGTCAGCCTTTCCCGCAGTCCTCCTTCGCCCGCTCGCAGGTGTCGCAGTCCCGGCCGATCTCGAAGCAGGGGACGCCGTCGGCCTGGGCCTCGGCGCAGAGGGCGCCGGTTCCCGTTGCCCGGCGCTTGCGCGCGCCGGCCTTCTCGTCCCGTGAATCCACCTTCGCGGCGGCGGTCTTCTTTTTCCTGGGCACCCCGGCCTTCCTCCCTGCGTGAACCCTCACTCAAGCACTCTAGGTAGGCCGTTTCGCGCGCGTCAAGCGGTGCTTTTCAGAACCGGTAGCTGAGGCTCGTGTACCCCGCCCGGGCGGGAGAGCTAGGGGAAGAAGAAGCGCACGCCGAAGCCCGCCGCGGCCTCCACATCGGTTCTGGGGGCCAGGTCGAGGATGGGAGCCACCTCCATGAAGAGGTCGAAGCGGCCGTCCTCGAAGATGTAGGCCAGGCCGACCGGGACTCTGACGCCGATCCGGTCCCGGCCCTCGTCCAGGCGGAGACGGCCGCCGACCCCGTAGTAGACCGGGAGGGCGCCCCGGTCCACGCCGATCAGCCCGAAGTCATGCCAGACAAAGTCGCCCTGGAGGTGCAGCTCGTCGTCTCCCGCGGCAGACCATGCCACGGCTCCATCGAAAGCCGTGGTTCGGCTGAGCCAGAGCTTTCCGCTGATGCCGCTGGGTTCGCCCAGGATCATCCCCAGTCCGAAGTCATGTGGGCCGGCCATGACCGCGGTGGGCGGGATCAAGAGCCAGCAGGCGAGGCAGATGCCGAGGGTTCTGCGGAGCATGCGCACCTCCAGGGACGGCGTGTCGCGACGGAGGGGGGGATGGGGGACCGGGCGGTGTACCGGATGTCGTGCTCCTGGAGCATGCCTGCCCGGCCCCCCACCATGCTTCACGTGGGTTGGCTTCTCGGAACGCCGGCCCGAATGCGCTCGGTGCGTCCCATGGTGTGCAGCCCTCGAACGCATCCGAACCAGACCTTCCACCGGAGAGTAAAAGCAAGAGGGGTGCCAGATGCTCTTCCCCCGGAATTCGCGTGGATCGCGCCGAGGCCGCGCCGGAGAGGGAGGAAATTGCGCAGGTCGCCCTTCAACCTGGACGGGTCCGTGACGAAGATGCGCGAAAAATACTCCCGGCCGGTGCCATCGCCATAGGGAGGTGAACCGTGTAAAATCTTCGCACCTGTCCCTCTTGAGGCGCCCCTCCCCCGATCCCGGGTCCGGGCTCGAATTGCAACTCATTGTACATGAAGAGGTTATATGATGTCACCCGATCCGGCACGGACCTCGCATTACCTCCCGGGTGCCGGTCCCGGGGAGGGCCTTCGCCCTCCCGCCGAGGCGCCGGTCGAGGGAGGCACCCAGCTCATGGCACCCTATCGAGTTCTCGTGGTGGACGACGAAGAAGCTACCCGGTTGGGCCTGAGCGAGCTTATCTCGGGCTGGGGATACCAGAGCCGGCCGGCGGCGGACGCGGAGGACGCGCTCGCCATGACCCGCGAGTTCGCGCCCCATGTCGTCCTGTCGGATCTCATGATGCCCGGCCACTCGGGCCTCGAGCTCATGGCGTCGGTCCGCGAGGACCTGCCCCATGCGGCGTTCATCCTGCTCACCGGCCATGGCACCATCGAGAACGCGACCCAGGCCATGCGCGAGGGGGCCTACGACTACCTCACCAAGCCGGTCGACCTGACCCGGCTCAAGGTAGTGCTCGAAAAAGCCGTCGAGCGGGTGTGCGATCGGGAGGAACTCTCGCGGCTGACCCGCGACCTGGCCGAGCGCGGCAAGTTCGGCCGCCTGGTCGGCCGCACGCCGATCATGCAGGATGTCTACCGGCTCATCGGCCAGGCCGCGCCGAGCCGCGTCTCGGTGCTCATCACCGGAGAGAGCGGCACCGGCAAGGAGGTCGTGGCCCGTACGCTGCACGAGATGAGCCCGCGGCGCCACAAGCCCTTCGTCGCCGTCAACTGCGCCGCGATCCCCCAGTCCCTGCTGGAGAGCGAGATCCTCGGCCACCAGAAGGGCTCCTTCACCGGGGCGATTGCGGATCGCGCCGGGTGCTTCGAGCTGGCGACCGGCGGGACCCTCCTCCTGGACGAGATCGGGGAGATGCCCCCCGAGCTGCAGGCGAAGCTCCTGCGGGTGCTCGAGGAGCGCATGATCCGCCGGGTGGGCGGCCGCCAGGAGATCCCGGTGGATGTGCGGGTCATCTCCTCGACCAATGCCGACATCGGCCAGGCGCTGCAGCGCGGCCGCTTCCGCGAGGACCTTTTCTACCGGCTCAATGTCTTCACCATCAACCTGCCCGCGCTGAGAGAGCGGATGCAGGATGTGCCCCTCCTCGCCCAGCATTTCCTGGAGGAGTTCGCCCGCGCCAACGAGAAAACCCTGGCGGGCTTCACGCCGGAGGCGCTGGACGCGCTGCGCGAGCACAGGTGGCCGGGCAATGTCCGCGAGCTCAAGAATGTGGTCGAGCGGGCCGTGGTCGTCTCCCGGGGGTCCGTCATCGATCTCGGGGACCTGCCGAGCCTCGGGGCGCCGTTCGCGGCGCGTGCCGAGGACTCGACCCGGGTCGCCGCTGCGCAGGCCGAGACCCACGCCGCAGGCGCGCAGGGCGTTCCCACCGGCCGTCCCTCCAACGGATCCCACGGCGAGAGCGTGGTCGTCACCGTGGGCAGCACCGTCGAGGAAGCGGAGAAGCTCCTCATCCTGGAGACGCTGCGCAAGACCGGGGACAACAAGACCCGGGCCGCCGAGATCCTGGGCATCAGCACCCGCACCCTGCACAACAAGCTCAAGAAGTACCGGGGCCGCTCCGCGTCATGATCCTGCGACCGGGCATCCGACTCGTCCTCATCCTGGCGCTGACCCTGTTCGCGTTCCTGGTGGGAGTCGGCTCGGCCCTGGTCGAGATCGCCACATTGACCCGGGTCGGGACCGAGTCGGCGGTGGCCCGCGCCGAGCTGGCGGCGAACCTCGTCATCAGCCAGATCGCGATCTCGCTGCGCAGCGCGCCGGGAGAAGGCGCGGCCCGGGTGATCCGCGGGGACCCGCGCCTGGGCAGTGTCCTCACCGATGCCCAGCAGTTCACCCCATCGGTGCTCTACCTTGTCGTGGCCGACACCACGGACCTCGTCCTCTGCCACTCGGACAGCACCCGGCGGGGCACGCGGCTCGCCCGGCAGGCAGGTCTCGCACCCGCGCAGGGCGCCGGACTGCTCGCCCAGTTCTGGTCCATCGTGCGCCGCCACGAGCCCTGGGAGATCGCGGTGCCGTTCCTCCTGGATGGCCGCGACTTCGGCACCGTCCGCGTGGGCCTCTCACCCGTCCTGCTGCGGGAAGAGATGCAGACGGTGCTGCGCTCGCAGGTGATCAAGGTGGTCCTGCAGGTGCTCCTGGCCACCGCGTTCGGGATCGCGGTCTCGTGGATCGTCATCCTGCGCCCGCTCAGCCGCATCGAGGCGGGCATCGACCACCTCCAGCGCGGCGACTTCGGCTATCGCGTGCCTGTGGGGTCGCAGGACGAGGTCGGCCACCTGGCGCGGCAGATCAATGTCCTGAGCGAAGTGCTCTCGCAGGAACGGGAGCAGCTCCTTTTGCAGCGGGACACGCTGGTGAGCGAAGGGGACACCCTGCGACGGCTCGTGGATGCCGTGGACGACGGCCTCCTCATGATCGATCCCCACCGCAAGGTGCTCATGGCCAACCGGACTGCCTGCCGGATCCTCGGCGCGCCTTTTGCCGACCTGGCGGGGAAGGACCTGGGCGAGGTCCTCTCCGGCGGCCACCCCCTGGTCCAGATGGTGGACAAGGCCTTCGGCGGCGACCACCGCTTCGAGTCCGCGCCGCTCGAGTTCCCCAACGCGGAGGGAGGGCGCGGGTACCTCGGCACCTGCCAGGTGGTGGGGGAGGGTTCCGGCCGCCAGGGAGCCATGATCACGCTCCGCGACTATGGCCGGATGCGCCGGATTCAGGAGATGATCGACCACGCCAGGGTCCTCTCGCGGTTGGGGAAGACGGCGGCGGGGGTCGCCCACGAGGTGCGCAATCCGCTCAATGCCATGAACATCCACCTTGAGCTGCTCAAGCAGAAGTTGAACGGCTCGGAGGCGGGCGCGAACCAGCAGCATGTGGATGTGGTGCAGCGCGAGATCGCTCGGCTGGAACGCGTGGTGTACGGGTTCCTCAAGCTGGCCCGCCTCCAGGAGCTGAGCCTCAAGCCGATCGCCGTAGCCCCGTTCCTGCGGGATCTGCGCGAGCTGGTGCTCCCGGAGGCGCGGATGGCGGGGGTGGAGATCGCCCTCGAGGTGGCGGATGGGCTTCCGGAGATCTACGGGGACGAAGAGGTCCTCCGCCAGGCGATGCTCAACCTGCTGCGCAACGCGATCCAGGCTTCGCCCGCCGCCTCGCCCCCGATCCTCGTGGCGGCGCGGCCTGAGGGGCAGCGCGTCCGTCTGAGCGTCGTGGACCATGGGGTCGGGATCCCCGCCGAGGAGCAGGGGAAGGTGTTCGATCTCTACTACACCACCAAGAAAGATGGAACCGGAGTGGGGCTCGCGCTGGTTCAACAGGCCGTGGAGATGCATGGGGGAAGCATGGATCTGCAGAGCGAACCGGGCCGGGGTTCGGCCTTCAGCTTCACCTTGCCCGCCTTCCCGGCGGCGTGAGAGGGCGCCGATGAGCGGCAGGCCCGCCCGGGCCGCATGGGTCGCGCTCGCCATTGCGCTGGCGTTTACCGCGAGCGGCTGCTCGCTGTTTCGTTGGAGCGAGGGGATGAGACCCGAGGTCACCGCGCCGGACTCGGTCGCGGTGGAGCCCGCGCCGGCCCCCCCGGACCCGCCACCCGAGCAGACCGCGCCCCGCAAGACGGTCAAGAGCCCGCCCGCGACGACGGCTCCCCCCGCGGCCGCGGTGGACAGCGCGGCCGTCGTTCCGGAGCGAACCCCGTCGATCACGGTGCGCCTCTCTCCCGAGGAGCGCTCGGCCCGCGAGACCAGGTACAGGGAGGATGTGGACCGCGCGGTCAAGTCGCTGGACCTGGTGCGCGCCCGTGCCCTCACTCGCGCGGACCTCGACGAGCTCTCGGCGGCGGACCAGTTCCTGGCCGACGCGCGGCGGGCCTTCGAGGCATCGGACCTGACCCGCGCCTGCGCAGTGGCGGAGAAGGCCCGCGTGCTGGCCGAGGAGCTGCGCGACCGCCTGGCCCCTCCCTAGGCCGGTTCGTTGTCGGAGGCCGCGGCCCGTGCTAGCCTCCGCCCGTCGCATCCGGGCCCGGCTGCGTCGGGGCGGCCGGCGCGCCTGCACCCCGGCGCCACAGCCCTGCCCGTGGAACCCCAGGGGACGAGAGGCAGCATGGGACTCCTTCGCGGTCACGACGCAGACCTGGATGTCTGCCGCTCCTACCTCATGGCGGGCATGATCTTTGCCCATGTCTTCTTCTGGTTCTACGACTCCTACTTCAACTACCACCTGACCTATCACCTGACCATCGGCTTCGTGTTCATCTCCGCGTTCACCATGACGGCGGTGTACGCGGACCGGCTGAAGCGGGACCGCAACGCCGCCTCCCGCAGGCTGGCCGTGCGCGGAGCCAAGCTGTTGGCCATCTACCTGGCCGGCAACCTGGTCCTGATCGCCGCGCGGCCCGCCCGGTTGGCCGCCATCCAGGATCTGGGCCCGGTGGGGATTCCCGTCTCCATCCTCCTGGGAACCCGGGTCGATGTGTTCGCTTTCGAGATTCTCATCCCCATCGGGCTGTTCTTCCTGACCGCGGGGGTGTTGACCCGCGCGGCGCGGCACCGCGCCCTGCCCCCGGCGGTGTTCCTGGCGCTTCTGGGCCTACTCGTCGTGTCGGAGTACGGGGGCTTCCTCAACCACTACGGCTTCAAGCTCTATCTGATCGCCGGGATGAGCTGCATGACCGTTCTGATCCTCCTCCGCTCCGACTGGACGGGCCTGGTGGGCAGGCTCTCGCGGCAGACGCCTTTCCTCGTCCTGTCGGCATTCCTCGTCGCGGCCTACTTCGGCGGGATCGCGCTCCTGTCGCGCGGCTATGTCTATCACATGGCGCTCCATCTCTTCCCCCTGATGGGCATCCTCTTCCTCATCTACCTGCTCTCGCACCGGCACGGTCTTGCCCGCCGGCGGGCCATGGTCGTGATCAACCGGATCCTGTCCGGCCACATGCTGTTTGCGTATCTGTTACATCTCGTGTTACTGAAACTGCTGGCCATGGCGATTCCCATCCACGGCCTCGACCTGGCCAGGGCATTCC
>CAZWKH010000003.1:0-25361 GCA_964633885.1 uncultured bacterium
CGTCATCGCGCGATCGCGTCTGCAGGCCGTCGTCGCCGTGGTGCGCGGGGTCGAGGCACGGCGCGGCCGCCGGGGCGGGACCGTCCTCGACCGCGCGGGATCCCTCGCCATGCACCCGATCTGGGGCATCCCCGTCCTGCTCGGGGTTCTCTACGCCATGTACCAGTTCGTGGGAGTGTTCGGCGCGGGGACCGCGGTCGACTTCCTCGAGACCCGGCTCTTCGGTGAGATCCTGGCCCCCTGGGCCATTCAGGCCGCGGATCTCATCTTCCGCTTTCCCCACGAGCACGCTCTGGAGAGCGGGGTCCTGCTGCCGGATTACGCCCTCACCGAGCCCGCCTTGACCTCGGGCCAGCGGGTGGCCGCGTTCTTCCACGACTTTCTGGTGGGACCCTACGGCCAGATCACCATGGCCCTCTCCTATGCCATCGCGCTCATCCTTCCCATCGTGGCCACCTTCTTCATCGCGTTTGGGCTCCTCGAGGACTCGGGATACCTGCCCCGGCTCGCCGTGATGGTGAACCGCCTCTTCCGCATGATCGGCCTGAACGGGAAGGCGGTGCTCCCCATGGTGCTGGGCCTGGGCTGCGACACCATGGCCACCCTGACCGCGCGAATCCTGGAGACGCGCAAGGAACGGCTGATCGTCACCCTCCTCCTGGCTTTGGGTGTGCCCTGCTCCGCGCAGCTCGGGGTGATACTGGGCATGATCCGGTCCTTGTCCCTGGGGGCGACCCTGGTGTGGGCGGGATCGGTGGCCACGACCATGCTCTTTGTCGGTTGGCTCGCCGCCAGGCTCGTGCCGGGTCAGGCCTCCGACTTCATTCTCGAAGTGCCCCCCATCCGCCGTCCCCAGCTTGGCAACATCGTCGTGAAGACCATGGCCCGCATCGAGTGGTATCTGCGCGAGGCCGTACCCCTCTTTCTTCTGGGGACCTTCATCCTCTTCGCGGTGGACAAGCTCCACCTGCTGGGGGGGATCCAGCGGGCGGCCGCCCCGGTGGTCGAGGGCATTCTCGGACTACCGCCCCAGGCCGCGGAGGCCTTCCTCATCGGATTTCTGCGCCGCGACTACGGGGCGGCGGGGCTCTACAACCTGTCCCGCGACGGGCTTCTGGACCCGGTGCAGCTCATCGTGTCGATGGTCACGATCACGCTCTTCGTGCCGTGCATCGCCAACTTCTTCATCATGATCAAGGAGCGTGGGCTCAGGACCGCGCTTCTCATCGTGGCCGTGATCGTGCCGGTGGCCTTCCTGGTGGGAGGTGGGTTGAACTGGGGACTCCGGACCCTGGGGGTGACCTTCTGATGCGCCTGTCCTGTCCGATCTGCGGGGGTGAGCTCAAGGAGCAGGTTTCCGGATGCGCCAGGTGCCCGCTCCACGGGGGCTGCGGCATGGTCTGTTGCGAGAACTGCGGGTACGAGACCGTGGCCCCGAGATCCGTCACCGTGGACTTCCTGCGGCGCCTCTTCCGGCGCCGGCGAAAGGTACGCCATGCCGCATCTTGAGTTTCTCAAGCAGCCTACCGACGAGCTGCTGGAAGAGATCTGGACCCGCGCCGAGCAAGGCGAGTGTTCCATGGCCGGCCTTCTCGACGGGAGCGCCGAGCGCGGAGCGCGGGCGATCCTGGACCGGCTCATCCACGAGGGGTTCGTGCGTCTCGAAGGGGAATGCCTGGTGCTCAGCCCGGCAGGTGAAGCGCGAGCCCAGGCCGTGGTCCGCAGCCACCGCCTCACCGAGCGGCTCCTGGTGGATGTGCTCGGGGTCCCCAGCGCGGAATCGGACCGCACCGCCTGCCTCATGGAACATATTCTGAGCCCGGCCGTGACCGACGCCGTCTGTGCGTTTCTCGGCCATCCCCCGACCTGCCCCCATGGCAAGCCCATCCCCCCCAGCTCCTGCTGCACCCTGCGCAAGGCGGGGGTCAAGCCGGTGGTGGTCCCGCTCATCGAGCTGAATCCCGGCGAGAGCGGCCGGATCGTCTTCATGACCCCCGGGGCCCAGAAGCGTCTGGACCGGCTGGCCAGCTTCGGCGTGATTCCCGGCACGGTGCTGGAACTCAAGCAGAAGCGCCCCTCCGCAGTGGTGCTTGTGGGGGGCACCACCCTCGCCATCGAGAGCGACATCGCCGGCGAGATCTATGTCCGCCGGGAGGGTTGAATCGGCTCCGCCCCGGGCGGGCCCGGCTCCCTTTCTCCCCCGCAGGTCCTGGGGGATTCCCCGCGCGGGGTGGGTGAGAATCGTCAGCCCCAGCGACAGGACATGTCGGAACCTCTTACAGATCAATGCATTTTGCGGTGCGGCGCCAAAGAGTTAACTGGTTGTTCGTTAATGTGTTATCATTGTGGGCACGAGGCCTGCAAGTCTCTCGGCGCAGGACTTGCATCACCCTGCAGGGTAGAATCTGCGCATGGGGACAGGTCAGCCTGGAAGGGACCGCATCATGAGTCAGCGTCGCATTGCTGTCGGCATCATCATCCTGAGCGTGCTCCTCAGCGGGGTCGCCTCTGCGAGCATTATCCCGACCCCCATCGCCATCGATTTCCGCAGCTCTGCCTGGGCACCGGCCACCGGACTCCACTCCTACACGGTCTCCGGCGTCACGGCCACGGCTCTCCCGTCCCAGCCCATCGCCAGCCTGCTCTACCAGGACGGTCTGGACGGACTGGGCATCCAGGGAGGCGAGCTGGACGAGATCGACCTGATGGAGATCCTGCGCATCGACATCGTCGGCGGCAAGCTCCTCACCGGGGCCTGGATCGCGGATCTCTTCGGAACGCCGGACGGGGGGTGCGGAGAGTTCGGCCGCCTTCTCATCAACAACACCCTTATGTTCACCCTGGACGGCAACATCTCCGATCAGACGAACGGAGAGCTCTATGTCTCGTTCGGGGGTGAGCTGAATGTGACCACGGCGATGTTCCTCGTGGACAACATGCGGCCTGGCTGCGACCCCACCGACAATGAATTCTCGGTGGTCGGATTCACCAGCATGTCCAGCGAGACTCCGGAGACGCCCACGGTCCCGGAGCCGGCCACACTTCTTCTCCTGGGGGGCGGCCTCGCGGGCGCCGGCGTTCTCAAGCGTCGTCGCCGCAGCTAGGGCCGTCCCGTTTCCGGGACGCGCAGGATCCCTAGGCCGAGGCCTTGGGCTCCGCGCGGGAGCGCAGCGGCCGGACCATCTCGTCCATCGAGGAGGGAACCTCGGGATAGCCTTCCGGGTGGCGCCGCATGAAGTCGTAGGCCGAGCGGATGATTTCGTCCAGGTCGCGCTTCGGAGACCAGCCCAGCACGGCTCGGGCCTTGGCGTTCGAGGCCACGAGCACGGCCGGATCTCCGGGACGGCGCGGGCAGATGCGGTGGGGGACCTTGAGGGCCGTCACCCGCTCGACCGCGGCCAGGATCTCGAGCACGGAGGTCCCGGTCTCCGTACCGAGGTTGAGCGCGATGCTCTCACCCTCCTGTTCGAGGTAGTTGAGACCGCGCAGGTGGGCCTCGGCGAGGTCCTGGACATGGATATAGTCCCGGACGCAGGAGCCGTCCGGCGTAGGGTAGTCGGTTCCGTAGACTTCCAGCTCGGCCTCATCCTGGATCGCCGCCCGCAGTGCGAGCGGGATCAGGTGCGTCTCCGGACGATGGTCCTCGCCGAGCCCGGCGGAGGCCTCGGCGCCCGCCGCGTTGAAGTAGCGGAAGGACACGTAGCGCATGCCGTAGGCGCGGGACGCATCCTTGAGGATGCGCTCGCACATCCACTTCGACCACCCGTATGGGTTGATGGGAACCACGGGATGGGTCTCGTCGATGGGCACCTCCCGCGGCTCGCCGTAGAGCGCCGCGGTGGAAGAGAAGATGAAACGGGGCACCCCCACCTCGAGCGCGGCATCCAGAAGGCTGATCGTCCCCGCCACATTGTTGTGGTAATACTTGAGCGGGTTCTCGACGGACTCCTTCACCGAGCAGAAGGCGGCGAAGTGCATGATCGCGTGGGGCCGGTGGCGGCGCATGAGCGCCCGCACCGCGCCCCGGTCGGCGACATCCACCTCCGCCAGCTCGGTGTCCTGCACCGCCGCGCGATGGCCTTCGCTCAGGTTGTCGAGGATGACCACGCGGTAGCCGGCGCGCAGGAGCGCGCGGACCATGTGGCTTCCGATGTAACCGGCGCCGCCGGTGACGAGCACGGAGTTCATGGGTTGATCCTTGGCAGGCCGGGGCCGGTCGGAAAGCCCCGGCGTCGAGCGACCGCGAGGCGCAACGCGTATGATCCTACCCGGTTTTCGACCGGATTTCCCGCCCCGTTAGGAGGAAGGTGGTGCCGGAACCCTACTACGCCAAGGCGGGGGGTTTGCGCTTCGAGTGCACCCGCTGCGGCCTCTGCTGCACCCGCCCCGGGCCGGTCCTTTTTCCGCCCGCCGACCTTGCGCGCGCGGCCCGCTTCCTCGGGTCCTCTCCGGGCGGACTCGCGCGGAAGTACCGCATGACCAGGCGGGACGGCGTGCATGTCCTGGATGCCGGCGAGGCCGGGGCATGTCCCTTCCATGTGGAGGGGCGCGGCTGCTCCATCTACCGGGCGCGCCCCACGCAGTGCAGGACCTTCCCCTTCTGGCCCGAAATCGTCCGGCGCCGGCGCTCCTGGGAGAATGCGGGCCGGGGTTGCGAGGGGATCGGACGCGGTCGCCGGATTGGCGTGGAGGCGATCGAGCGGGCCCTGCAGGCCTGCGTGGACGCGGGGCTCCCGGAGGCCGATCCATGGTGAGCCGTGCAACCCGCCGCGAAACCGCGCGCGGGCCTCGGCCACGGAGGGCCGAGGGCCCGCTGCAGTCGGGGGCCTTTGCCGAGGTCGCGGTGCCGGTTCCCCTGCGGCAGACATTCACTTACAGAATCCCGGAATCTCTCGCCGACCGCGTGATGGAAGGGTCGCAGGTGATCGTCCCCTTCGGCCGGCGGCGCGTGAGCGGGTTCGTGGTCGGTCTGTCGGCCTCGACCACGGTCCCCACGGTGAAGGACATCCTGGAAGTGGAGGACGCCGATCTCTCCATACCGGCGGAGATCCTGGGCCTTTGCCGCTGGGTCGCCGACTACTACATCGCCCCGCTGGGCGAAGTGCTGCGTGCCGCCCTCCCCGCTGGATTGGGGAGAAAATCGCCGGGAGAGGTGCCCCGCGCCGAGGGCACCGCGCCCGAGCTGCAGCTCTCGCGGGAACAGCGCGAGGCGCTCTCGGCCCTGAACGAACCGTTGCGCGCGGGCGGGGGCGCGGCGTTCCTGCTGCACGGCGTGACCGGGAGCGGAAAGACCGAAGTCTATCTCCGGGCGGCTGCTGCTGCGGTCCGCGACGGGGGCAAGGTGCTCATTCTCATCCCGGAGATCGCCCTCTCGCCGCAGATGGTCCGGCGCGTCGAGGCCCGCTTCGGAAACCGCGTGGCCCTCTGGCACAGCGCGCTCACCCCGGCCCGCCGCCGTGAGGTGTGGACCCGCACCCGGCGCGGGGAGATCGATGTTCTGGTGGGGGCACGCTCGGCCGTCTTCGCCCCCATCCCGGACCTCCGGCTCATCGTCGTGGACGAGGAACATGAGAGCGCCTACAAGCAAGCCGACAGCCCGCGCTACCACGCGCGGGATGTGGCGCTGGTCCGCGCGCAGCGCGCCGGCGCGGTGGTGGTCCTCGGGTCTGCGACCCCGAGCCTGGAGAGCTATGCAAACGCGAGCAGGGGAAAGTACCGCCTCCTCACCCTTCCGCACCGAGTCGAGCGGCGCCCGCAGGCCACGGTCACGATCGTTCCGCTGCCGCGCCCGGCACCGGGCGAGCCCCGGCCCGTCTCCGCGATCCTGGGGGGTCCGCTGCGGGACGCGCTGGTGGAAACCCTCTCCCGGGGAGAACAGTGCATCCTCTTCCTGAACCGGCGCGGGCACTCCACGGTCGTGCAATGCGAGGACTGCCGGGCGGTGCTCGACTGTTCGCGCTGCGACATCGTGCTGACCTGGCACGCAGACACCGACCGCGTGATGTGCCACTACTGCGGGGCGCGGCTTCCCCGCCCGCAGCTCTGCCCCGCCTGCGGCGGGTCGATGACGATCTTCAAGGGAGTCGGCACGCAGCGGGTGGAGAAGGAGCTGGCCAGGCTGTACAGCGGCATCCGGCTTCTGCGGCTCGACACGGATTCCACGCGGAAGCGGGGCGCTCTCGACGCGGCCCTCGAGACCTTCCGTCGCGGCGACGCCGATGTGCTTCTCGGGACGCAGATGGTCGCCAAGGGGCTCGATTTCCCCAATGTCACGCTGGTGGGGGTGATCAACGCGGACCTGCAGCTCGCGCTTCCCGATTTCCGCAGCGCGGAGCGGACCTTCCAGCTCCTGACCCAGGTGGCGGGGCGCAGCGGGCGCGGGCAGCGCCCCGGCCGCGTCCTCTTCCAGACGCTTCACCCCGAGCACTACGCCCTCGCCGCCGCCGCCGCGCAGGACTACGAGACCTTCTACCGCGCGGAGATGGCCGAGCGGGCGGATCCGCCCTATCCGCCGCACCGGCGTCTCGTGAACCTCCTTTTCGACGGCGCGGACCTAGACAAGGTGTCGGCGGAGGCGGGCTCGACAGCGGACCTGCTCCGGGAGGCCGTCGCCAGGGAGAAGCTCACCGTGGACCTCCTCGGGCCGGCTCCTCAGCCCTTCTCCCGGCTCAAAGGGAAGCACCGCTGGCATGTGACCCTGAGGGGGGCCGATCACCGTGCGTTGCGCGACCTGGCCCGGCGCGCGCTGGACCGGCATGAGACGGCGCCGGGCGCCGTCCGGGTCGCCGTGGATGTGGATCCCGTCTCGCTTCTTTGATTCCTCTCCGGATCTTCATTTACCCCCGGTAGGGGCTTTTTTCCCAAGGTATGGAACTTGCACATCTTCGCCACCCCGGGCACCGGGCCTTTCGTTCGGGCCGGCTCGGCACGGGATCGCGGGTCCGCGGAAGATCTGAAGGGTTCTCGACGGATACCGGGGTCGCGAGGCGCTGGGCCGGCCCGTTTTCTCCGCCCGCTCCGGGGTCTGAAGGCGTCCCCGCCGCCTTTCCCCGGGCGCCGCGCGATGCCTTTCGGCATCCCCGGCGTGCAAGTTGCGTCGTTGCGCCGTTTCCTTGACATGCTCGCCGCCCCGGCGGGAAGATGCGGACGCCATGCCGAAGCGCCTGCTCCTCATCCTGTGGGTCCTCACGGCGGCGGGTTGCGCAAGTCCATCCCCGCGCGGCGGCGACATGGGGCTCGAGGGCGGAGGCTCCAGCGACGCGGAAGCTGCCTACCGCCGGGCCCTCGCCCGCGACCCCGACGACGCGGACGCGCATTTCCGCCTGGCAGGGCTCCTGGCCGCGGACGGCCGCGCCGAGGAAGCAGTGACCCACTACGACAGCGCGCAGGCCCTGGACGCGGGCTTCAAGCCCAGGGTGGCCGAAGATCGCCGCCGCCGCCTCCGCGACTGCAACGAGGACGCCGCCCGTCTCATCGGTGACGGGCGTCACGCCGAGGCCGATCGCCTCCTCGGCGCCGCGGAGGTCCTGGTGCCCGGCGACGCGACGACCCTCTTCCTGCGCGGTCGTTCGCGCGAGGCGCAGGGGGATGCAGCCGGGGCCGTGGAGGCCTATCGCCTCGCGGTGGTGAAGTCCCCAGGGGATCGCGAGAAGCAGAGGGCACTGGCCGGTGCCCTGGCCGCGCTCGCGGAAGCGCGCTACGAGGAGGGTGCGCCGCAGGAGGCCTGGAACCTGCTCCAGGAGGTCCGTCGCAACGACCCCGCGGCGGATCTGGATTATGTCGAGGGTACCGTGGCCTACGCTCTCGCCCGGACCGTCCCGGAGGAGGAGCGCGGACCCCATCTGGATGCGGCGGCCGACGCCTTCGCGCGCCACCTGCGCCGCCACCCGCAGGATGCGGACGCGCGATTCAACCTCGGAGCGGTCCTACTCGCCGCGGAGCGTTACGGCGAGGCGGTCGCCATCTACCTGGATCTCATCGCGGCCGACCCGCAGGACGGCGATCTCTACATGGTCCTCTCCCGGGCGCATAGCTTCGCGGGCCAACCGGAGATGGCGGCGGCTGAGGAGGCGGTCGGCCACGCCCTGCGCGCGGGAGAACCCGTGGAGAACACCGCCGACTGGGCAGCCCGCGCCGCGGCGCGCTTCCCGGGAAGCGATCTCGCAGAGACCTACGCCGGGCAGGGCACGCCGGAAGCGATCCATACCTACTCCCTGCCGGGGGGCGCTCTGGTGGAGGTATGGTTCTATTGGATCGACGGATCGCTCCACGCCTTCCGCGAAGGGGCACATCTCGGCCCGCCGGTCACGCTGCCGCGCCGCTGAGGCCCGCCCCGGCGGCCCCGGCCGTTGACAAGGCCCCGGACGGGCACTACTCTCTTTCCTGCGCGGGCACCACGCCCGACCGCGTTTTCCTTCTGCCCGGCCCGTCTTCCGGTTTCGGATCGCCCGGAGACGGTCTTCCATCCCGATCCGGATCCCGATCGCCGGACTCGAGCCCGTGAGGACTCGGAGGATTTCGCCCCGCAACCCAGCTTCCACTGAAGCCCGCCTCGGTCCCCCAATCGCCCGCCCCGGGGCAAGGAGACAGGTCCCGTGTCTGAAACCACCCCCATGGATCTCGCCGCGATGAAGGCGAAGACCGTTCCCGACCTCCAGGAAATCGCGAAATCCCTGGCCATCGAGTCCACCTCGAGCATGCGCAAGCAGGAGCTCATCTTCCGGATCCTGGAGGTTCAGACCGAGCAGAACGGGCTCATCTTCTCCGACGGGGTCCTGGAAATCCTCCCGGAGGGCTATGGCTTCCTCCGCTCCCCGGATTACAGCTATCTGCCGGGCCCCGACGACATCTACGTCTCGCCGTCCCAGATCAAGCGCTTCGATCTTCAGACCGGCGACACGGTTTCCGGCCAGGTTCGTCCTCCCAAGGAAGGCGAACGCTACTTCGCGCTGCTGCGCGTGGAGGCGGTGAACGGGGAGGCCCCCGAAGTCGCCAAGATCAAGACCCACTTCGACAATCTCACCCCTCTCTATCCGGACCAGCGGGTGAAGCTCGAGCACGACCCGGACGACCTCTGCACGCGCATCATGGACCTCCTCACCCCGATCGGAATGGGGCAGCGCGGGCTGATCGTGTCGCCTCCCCGCGCGGGAAAGACGGTGTTGCTGCAGAGGATCGCCAATGCGATCACCGCGAACCATCCCGACGCGGTGCTCATCGTGCTCCTCATCGACGAGCGCCCAGAGGAGGTGACCGACATGGCGCGCTCGGTCAAGGGCGAGGTGGTGTCGTCCACTTTCGATGAGCCGGCGGAGCGCCACGTCCAGGTGGCCGACATGGTCATCGAGAAGGCCAAGCGCCTGGTCGAGCACCACAACGACGTCATCATCCTGCTCGATTCCATCACGCGACTCGCCCGCGCCCACAACACGGTGATTCCGCATTCGGGAAAGATCCTCTCCGGCGGCGTGGACGCGAACGCCCTGCAGCGGCCGAAGCGCTTCTTCGGGGCGGCGCGCAATGTGGAGGAGGGCGGATCCCTCACCATCATCGCCACCGCACTCATCGAAACCGGGTCGCGCATGGACGAGGTGATCTTCGAGGAGTTCAAGGGGACCGGGAACATGGAGCTGATCCTGGACCGCAAGATCGCCGACCGGCGGATCTTCCCGGCCATCGACATCAACCGGAGCGGGACCCGCAAGGAGGAGCTGCTCCTCGACCCCGGCATCCTGAACAAGGTCTGGATCCTGCGGAAGTTCCTGAACGAGCAGAGCTCGGTGGAGGCCATCGAGTTCCTGGTGAACCAGATGGGCAAGACCAAGACCAACAAGCAGTTCCTGGAGATGATGAACGCCTGAGATCCCCTCGGAAGGCCTCCCGCCCCCCCCCCGGGGGGTGCGTGGCGCGAGGCCCCTTGAGCCGACCCCGGCTTCTCTGGTACTCTTGCTGGCCCTTTCTCCCGGACGGTTTCGTACCCAGCGCTGGCCGCCCCCGGGCGGCCCCGAAGGAATCCCATGAAAGCCGAGATTCATCCCGAGTACAAGGACGTCAAGGTGACCTGCGTCTGCGGAAGCACCTTCGTGACCCGCTCCACCATGGGCAAGGATTTCCATGTGGAAATCTGCTCGAGCTGCCACCCCTTCTTCACCGGGAAGCAGAAGCTGGTGGACACGGCCGGCCGCGTGGACCGCTTCCGCAAGAAGTACGCCGGCACTTACGGCAAGGGAGAGCCGGCAGCGCCCGTCTCCAAAGAGACCGAGTCCGCCTAGCCATCACCACTCCGGGGCCCTCGCTTGCGAGGGCCTTGTTGTGTCCGCCGACGGGACCGACCATGACCCTCAAACGACAGCTTCTGCTCGTGAACAAGATGTTCCTCTCCCGGTACGCGCCGGTGGGGGGGCAGGCCGTCATCGAGGGGGTCATGATGCGCTCCCCCCGCACGGTGGCGACGGCCGTGCAGCGCAGCTCCGGCGAGATCATCCTGGAGTCCGCACCCTTCCGCTCGATCACCAAGCGGGTGAAGCTGCTGGGGATTCCCGTGGTGCGCGGGATGGCCGGCCTCGTCGAGACCCTGGTCCTCGGCATGCGATCCCTCGCCTTCAGCGCCAACGAAGCGGCCAAGGACGAGGAGGCGAAATCCGGCGGAGCGGACCGGGAGGGCAAGGAGGAGGGGGGGATCTCCAACTGGAGCCTCGGGCTCACCATGGCGCTCGCCCTGGGACTCGGCCTGCTCCTCTTCTTTTACCTGCCGCTCAAGCTCACGGAGTGGACGGGGGTACAGGGCCGGATCGGCTTCAACCTCGTGGACGGCGCCTTCCGGCTCGTCTTCTTCCTGGCCTACCTCTGGGGCATCAGCCGCTGGGGGGAGATGCGCCGCCTCTTCCAGTACCACGGCGCCGAGCACAAGGTGATCCACACCTTTGAAGCGGGGCTTCCCATCACCCCGGAGGAGGCGGCCCCGTTCACGACGCTGCACCCGCGGTGCGGAACTTCGTTCCTGTTCAGCCTCATGATCCTGAGCATCGTGGTCTTCACCTTCTTCGGGCGCCCGGAGACCGCCGGGGAACGCCTGCTGCGCTTCGCGGGGGTACCTTTCATCGCCGGGCTCGGCTTCGAGTACATCCGTCTGAGCGGGCGCTTCGCCCACAACCCCCTCGTGAACATGCTGGCGCAGCCGGGGCTCTGGCTCCAGCGTCTCACGACCCAGGAGCCCGACCGCGCCCAGCTGGCGGTTGCCTGTCGAGCGCTCGAGAGCGTCCTCCCCCTGACCGAGGAGGACGAACAGGAAGTCCGCGTGATGTAAGGCGTCCGCGGCCCCCACGGGGCCGCGCCGTCCCGAGGACCCATGAATCAGACCGACCGATTCCTTGACCACCTCGAGCAGCTCGAATCGCGCCTGGACGAGATCAACGGCAAGCTGGGCGAGCCCCAGGTGCTGGGGAATCCCTCCGCCCTCAAGGCGCTGGGCCGGGAACGCTCCGAGGTCGAGGAGATCGTGGGCAAGCTCCGGCAGTACCGGTCGCTGCGGGACCGGGTGGGCGACGCCGAGGAGCTGCTCCGCTCCGAGGCCGACGCCGAGATGCTCGAGCTGGCCCAGGCGGAGGTCGCGGAATGCGGCCCCCGGCTGGAGGCCCTGCGGACGGAAATCCAGGAGCTGCTCTACCCCGCGGATCCGAACGACAGCAAGGATGTGATCGTCGAGATCCGGGCCGGCACCGGGGGGGACGAGGCGGCCCTCTTCGCCGCCGAGCTCTTCCGCATGTACACGCGCTACGCCGAGCGGCAGGGATGGCAGATCGAGGTGCTGAGCTCCAACGAGACCGGCATCGGGGGGCTCAAGGAAGCCATTTTCAGCCTCTCCGGCCGCGGGGTGTACGGCCGCATGAAGTACGAAAGCGGGGTCCATCGGGTCCAGCGGGTACCGGAGACAGAGGCCTCGGGGCGCATCCACACCTCCGCGGCCACCGTGGCGGTGCTGCCGGAGGCGGAGGATGTGGATGTCGAGATCAACGAGAAGGACCTGCGGATCGATGTGTACCGCTCCAGCGGTCCCGGCGGCCAGGGGGTGAACACCACCGACTCCGCGGTGCGGGTCACGCACCTCCCCACGAACCTCGTGGTGACCTGCCAGGACGAGCGCTCCCAGATCAAGAACAAGGCCAAGGCGCTCAAGATCCTCCGCTCGCGCCTTCTGGACGCCAAGATCCGCGAGCAGGAGGAAACCATGCGGTCCACGCGCCGCAGCCAGGTTTCGACCGGCGACCGCAGCGCCAAGATCCGCACCTACAACTTCCCGCAGACCCGGGTGACGGACCACCGCATCAACTTCACGATTCACCGCCTCCACGACATCCTGGAGGGGGACCTCGCCGAGCTGACCCAGGCCCTGATCGACGCCGCCTCGGAGGAGCGACTCGAGGAAACGGAGTCGGGGGAGAAGAATGCGGGAGCGCCCAAGCGCTGATCGAAGCCCCCGCTCTCCCGCGGCGCCCCCGCGCCTCCCCCGCCTGCGCACCCTGGAGGAATGGCGCCGCGCCGCCCGAGTCTGGCTGGCCGCCGCCGGCATCGACTCCGCGGCGGCGGAAGCCGACATCATCGCCTGCCGTCTGCTCGGCCTCGAGCGCGTGGACCTCGCGCTCCAACACGCCCGGACGCTGACCGCGACCGAGCGGCGCCGGCTCTCGAGAGTCCTGCACCGGCGACGGGCCCGCGTTCCTTTACAGTACCTCCTGGGGGAAGTAGACTTTTTCGGCCTGACCATCCGCGTGACTCCCGCGGTTCTCGTGCCGCGTCCGGAGACGGAAGGCCTGGTGGAACGGGCGCTTTCCTTCCTGGGGCAGGCTCCCGAGGGCATCGCGCTGGATGTGGGAACGGGCAGCGGCGCCATCGGGCTGGCGATGGCCTCGGCCCGGCCCGGCCTGGAGGTGTGGGCGTCGGACCTTTCGCCGGCGGCGATCCGGATCGCGCGCGGCAACGCGCGGCGCCTTGGCCTCGCGGGCCGGATGCGGTTCTTCGTCGGCGACCTTCTGGAGCCCTTCGAGGGACGGGTTCCCCCGGTGCCGATACGGGTTCTGGTGAGCAATCCTCCCTATGTCTCCACGGGGGATCGCGGGCGTCTGGCCCCAGAGGTGGCGATGCACGAGCCCGAGCTCGCGCTCTTTGCCCCGGAGGATGGGCTCGGAGTGATTCGCCGGCTCGTGGCCGCGGCGGCGGCCTTCCTGCCTCCGGGGGCGTTGCTGGCGATCGAGATCGGAGAGGACCTGGGCGGCCGGGTCCGTGAACTGTTGGCCACGGCTCCGGCCTGGCGCGAGGTCGGCATCGAACGCGATCTTGCGGGGCGGGATCGATACGCCTTGGCCGTCAAGGCATCTTGAGCGCGGGCGCCCTGCGTCCGCTGGAGGAGAGATAGGATGCGTCACCTCCTCGGCCGGGGATTCCTGAGCGCCTTCGCGGCCGCGTCGTCGTTGCTCCTGCCCCTGGGATGCGGAGACGACGCGGGCAAGCCGAACCTCCCTCCCACCGTGGACATCATTCTCTATCCGGATCCGGGCACTCCCGTGACCACCAGCGCCCGCTTCGCCTGGACCGGATTCGATCCGGACGGGGAGATCGCGGGTTACGAGTACAGCCTGGATTCCGCGGAGACCTACATCGCGGTCTCCGACACCTTCGTCGTGCTGCAGTTCGGCAAGGAGGACGGCACGGAGTCGAACCCTCTTCCGCACAGTTTCCGGGTGCGCGCAGTGGACAACCGATCCCTCGCCGGGCCTCCCGACCTTGCGCAGTTCCTCGTCGCCTATCCGAACGCTTTGCCTTCGGTGAACTTCACCCGGCGGCCCCCGAGCAGCGGGTATGCGGGCCCCGTGGTGACCTTCGGGTGGCTGGGAGAGGACGAGGACGGCGCCGTCGTCGGCTACGAGTACCAGAATGTAACCGGCGACACCACTTCCGCCGGGTGGATCGCCACCACGGACACCACCGTCACCTTCGACCTCTCCGCAAGCGCGGCTGCCTCGGTGCGGCGCGGCCGGCAACTCGGACCCCTCAACCTTTACCGGGACTACACCTTCTACTTGCGCGCGGTGGACAACGAGAACAAGCGGTCCAATGTGATCCGCGCGCCCTATACCTCGGGTCCCGAAAACCTTCCTCCAACGGTGGCCTTCCTCCTCACGCCGGGGGACACGGTCACCGGAGCGGCGACCTGGACCTGGCAGGGGACGGATGCGGACGGGGAGATCCTGGGCTACCAGTGGGCCTTCGATCCGGTCTCGGAGGAGGATTGGGACATGCTTGCCCCTGAGGTGACGACCTTCCACCGGGTGTTCACCCGGGAGGAGGGATCCCCCGAGGCCCCCGGCAGCTTCACATTCCACCTGCGGGCTCAGGACAGCGACTCGGTCTACAGCGCGCCGATCACGCACAGCTTCACGGTGGCCGTGCCCAATGCGCCCCCCCGCGTGCAGTTCCTGTCCCCGCCTTCCCCCACCACTCCGGTCGGCTATGTGTTCACCATCCGCTGGTCGGGCAGCGACGACGGGGTGATCGCGGCCTACGAGTACGCGGTGGACGACGCCGGGTGGACCGCGCTTGCGGGCAATGTGACCTCGCAGACGCTGCTCTACAGCTGTGCGGACTCGGTGGCCCTGGAGGCCAGCCCGAATCCCGCGGCCCCGCTGGCCTGGGCCTTCGGGCACCACCGCTTCCGGTTGCGGGCGGTCGACGAGGAGGGGGCTCGGTCGGCGGAGGTGGAGGCACGCTTCATCACCCAGACCCGCACGCCCTTCACCACGATCCAGAGCCCCCTGGGACCCGGCGGTGAGGTGGTCGTCTCGAATACCTTCACCGTGACCTTCACGGGCCTCGATCCCGACAAGCTTCCGCCCAACCGCCTGCCGGCGGGAGCCGATCTCAAGCTCATCCCCGTCTCCGATTTCGCCGATGTTCCCGATGCCCAGGCCGCCGTGACCGCGGCCGGCGGGGAATGGGTGGCGCTCCCGGCCGGTGTCTTCGAGACCGAGGTGACCATCCTCTCCGGGGCCAAGTTCCTCCTCGCGATCCGCGCGCGCGACGAGGCCCAGGCGCTCGAGCCCTACTTCCACTACGGCCGCAATGTCCTCAAGGTGACCGTGCCCTAAAGGCGCTGCGGGGGTATCCATGGACAAGTTTGTGGTGGAGGGGGAGGCGCGGCTTCGGGGCACCGTCGCCTGTGCCGGCGCCAAGAACGCGGCGCTGCCGATGATGGTCGCCGCGCTCCTCGCTCCCGGCGCGAGCCGGCTCGAGCGGGTCCCGCGGCTCCGCGACATCACGACCCTCTCGCGGCTTCTGGAGACCCTGGGAGCAAAGATCGTCCGGGAGGACGACGCCCTGATTCTCGACACGACCAGGCTCGCGTCGGTGGAAGCCCCCTACGACCTCGTCAAGACCATGCGCGCCTCCGTCTATGTGCTGGGGCCCCTCCTCGCCCGTGCCGGCCGGGCGAAGGTGTCCTTGCCGGGCGGTTGCGCCTGGGGGCCCCGTCCCGTGAACCTGCACCTGAAGGGGATGGAGGCACTCGGCGCGAGGATCGTCATCGAGGAGGGATACATCGTGGCCGAGGCTCCGGAGGGCTTGCGCGGGGCCGACATCCTGCTCGACATCGCCTCGGTGGGGGCCACCGGGAACATCATGATGGCCGCGGTGGGAGCGAGGGGCACCACCCGCATCCAGAACGCCGCGCGGGAGCCGGAGATGCCCGCCCTGGCCGGCTTCCTCACCGCCATGGGCGCGAGCATCAGCGGCGCTGGCTCCACGGAGATCGTGATCGAAGGGGGCAGGCCGTTGACCCCCGCGACGGGCGCCGTGATCCCCGACCGCATCGAAGCGGGCACTTTTCTCGTGGGAGCCGCTCTGACCGGTGGCGATGTGACCGTCACCGCCTGCGAGCCCGCTCACTTGACCGCGCTGGTCGCGAAGCTGCGCGAGGCGGGAGCGGAGGTGGCGCGCGGCGAGGACTGGCTGCGGGTGGCAGGACCGGCGCGCCCCCGCGCGGTCCCGGTGACCACCGATTTCTACCCCGGGTTTCCCACGGACCTGCAAGCCCAGATGATGGCCCTGGCGGCGGTCTCCGAGGGCACCTCGGTCATCACGGAGCAGATCTACGCCGATCGCTTCACCCATGTCCCGGAACTGAGCCGGCTCGGCGCCAGGATCACCCTCGACCAGAATGTCGCGGTGGTGGAGGGACAGCCTTCCCTCTCGGGGGCGCGGGTCATGGCCACCGATCTCCGCGCCTCCGCGGCGCTCATCCTCGCCGGCCTCGCCGCCCATGGCGAAACCCACATCTCCCGCGTGTACCACATCGACCGGGGATACGAGCGCATCGAGGTCAAGCTCGCCGCCCTCGGCGCCAAGGTCCGCCGGGAGGACGAGCCGCTGGTGACATGAAGTGACCCGCACCACCCCCCGCTTCGCCGTTCTCGGCACCGCCGGCCACATCGACCATGGCAAGACCGCCCTGGTGCGCCTCCTGACCGGCACCGACACCGACCGGCTCAAGGAGGAGAAGGCCCGCGGCATCTCGATCGACCTGGGGTTCGCCCACCTGGACCTGCCGGGAGGCATCTCCTGCGGGGTCGTCGATGTGCCGGGCCACGAGCGCTTCGTCAAGAACATGCTCGCCGGTGCCTGCGGTGTGGACGCCATGCTGCTGGTCATCGCCGCCGACGAGGGGGTGATGCCCCAGACGCGCGAGCACCTGGACATCCTCGACTTGCTTGGCGTGCGCCGCGGCGTGGTGGCGCTCACCAAGACCGATCTGGTGGAGCCGGACTGGCTCGACCTGGCCGTGGAGTCCGTGCGCGAGTACCTGGAGGAGCGGGGTTTCGGGAGCTTCCCGATCCTGCCCGTGTCGGCGCGCACCGGCGAGGGCAAGGAGGCCCTCCTGGTTGCGCTGGCCGAGGTCCTGGGCGAGCTCGAAGAGCGCCCGGGTGAGCGGTTCGCGCGCCTGCCCGTGGATCGCGCCTTCGTGGTCGAGGGATTTGGAACCGTGGTCACGGGGACCCTCTGGCAGGGAGTGATCCGCCCCGCCGACCGTCTGGTGGTGGAGCCGGGCCATGTCGAGACCCGCGTGCGCAATGTCCAGGTGCATGGCGAGTCGGTGGGCGCCGCCCTGGCCGGGCAGCGCACGGCGGTCGCGCTGGCCGGGGTGCCCCGGGAGGCGGTGCCGCGGGGGCATTGGCTCCTGACCCCCGGGGCGCTGACCCCGTCGCACATGATCGATGTCCGCCTGCGTGTGCTGGCCGACGCCCCCAAGGGCCTTCGCCATCGCCAGCGCGTGCGTTTCCACCTCGGCGCGAGCGAGGTGCTCGGCCGGGTGGCGCTCCTCGAAGGCGACGCCATGGCGCCGGGGGAGACCGCCTTCGCGCAGATTCGCCTGGAGGAGGTGGTGGTGGCCGACCGGGGCGACCGCTTCGTCCTGCGCTCCTACTCGCCGGCCCGCGCCGTGGCCGGCGGAAAGGTCATCCTGCCCGTCGCCCCGAAGCGCCGCCGGGGTCATCCCTCCACCATCGAGGAGCTGCGCCGTGAGGAGTCGGGCAGTCTCGAAGACCGGGTGCTGGCGGCCCTGGACGGCCTGGCTCACGGGGGTGGCCCGGCGGAGGTCGCCCGGGTGACCGGTCTGGCGCCGGAGACGGCGTCGGGAGTCCTGGCCGTCCTCGTCGCCGATGGCCGCGCCATGCAGGTCGAGGAGACCCTGCTCGTCTCGGGACGGGTCCTGCGCCATCTGGTCGATGGGGCGGCCTCCATCCTGGAGCAGGTCCAGGGGGATAACCCCCTGCGCTGGGGGATGAGCCGGGGGGAACTGAAGAGCCGCCTCGGGGTGAAGCTCCCAGCCCCTCTCTTCGAACGCGTGCTGGCCGAGCTCACGGGGGCCGGGCGGGCAGTGGCCAGGGAGGATCACCTCCGCCTCGGAGGGGACCACCAGGAGCTGTCCGCGGAGATGCAGGCTCGGGTGGACAGGATCGCCGCCATCCTGGAGCAGGCCGGGTTGGCTCCGCCCAACCCGAAAGAGCTGCAGGCCCTGGCCGGCTGCCCGGTCCAGGAGATCCTCGAGCACTTGACTTTCCGGGGGGAGGCGGCGAAAGTGTCGCCCGAGCTGTACTTGCACCGCTTGCACTTACAGCGGATCCTGGACTGGCTGGCCGGCTTCTTCAGGGAACAGGACGAGCTCAGCGTGGCCGACCTGCGGGAGGGCCTCGGCATGAGCCGCAAGTATTCCGTACCGATTCTGGAATTTCTTGACCGGCAGGGGTGGACCCGGAGGGTCGGCGATCTGCGCCGGGCCGGGCGTCGGTGGCAGACTGCCTCGGATTCCTGAAGCCCGGTCGGCACTTGGCCGGAATAGGCGGAATGAGGGTCAGGTAAGGGGCATGGAACGACGCCTGAGTGCGAGCCCGGGGCCGGATCTCCGGGACGCTCGCGACGCGGAGCTTGTGGCCAGGTCGAAGACCGGGGATACCCGGGCCTTCGGTGAGCTCGTCCGCCGGTACCAGAAGACGGTCTTCAGGATCGTGCTTCGGATGGTCCGCAGCCAGGACGACGCAGACGACCTGACCCAGGACACCTTCGTCCGCGCGTACCGGGGACTCAAGACCTTCAAGGAAGAGTTCGACTTCCATCCCTGGCTCTACCGGATCGCCGTCAACCAGGCCATCAACTTCATCAACCGGCGCAAGCGACAGGCGGCGGCGGACATCGATGAGGTTCCCGAGACGCAGCTGAAGAGCGGGCCCGAGCCCGAGAACCCGCTCCAGTCGGCGTCCCGAGGTGAGCTTCTGGGACGGCTGGAGCGGGCCCTCGAGCGCCTTCCCGAAGATCAGCGGACCGTGTTCCTCCTGCGAGTTCAGGAAGGGCTTTCCTATGAAGAGATCGCCAAGACGATGGGCACCCCGAAGGGCACGGTGATGTCCCGTCTGGCGAGAGCGCGCATGGCCTTGCGCAAGCATATGGACATGCCGCTGCCAAGCTGAGAGGACCTGCAACATGAGCGCGTCGACCCACCCCTCGTCGGAAGAGCTCAGCGCATTCGTCGATCGGGAGCTATCTCCCTCCGACCGGACCCGGATCGAGGAACACCTCGCCGCCTGCGCGGATTGCCGCGGGCTGATCGAGGCCTTCTCCTTCCTGAACTCCATGGGCCCCGTGGTGGAGGAGAGCCTTCCCGGGGACGCCTACTGGGCGGATCTGCCGGACCGCGTCCTGGTCCGGCTGGCGAATGATCCCCCCGAGAGGCTCCCTGAGCGTGAGAGCCGTCCCTCCCTCTGGCAGCGTCTGTGGCAGCCTCAAGGCGCCTGGCGCTATGCCATGGGCACGGCGGCCGCGGTGGTCGTGGTGGCCGGAGCCTGGACGGTCATTCATCGCCAGCAGAGCCTGACCGAACCGAACGGCGCCGTCATCGCCGAGAACACCCTCCTGCCTCCTATGGGCCCCGAGGCGGCGAGCGTCCCGTCTTACGCAGAGGATCCCTCCCCGGGGGCGGGCGTCTATCCCACCTATGCGGGCGCCGAGGACTCGGCACCCGGCCTCAGTCCGGAGAGCTTTGCCCGGCGGGTCATCACGACCCTCGGCGGACCCGACGACCTGGGCACGAGCCTCAACATCGCCGCGGCGGACGACGCGCCCCAGACCCTCTCCACCGGGGGGATCGGCACGCAGGTGGACTACTCCCTGCCGCCCCTCAGCCTCCAGTCGCGCGCGCAGACCCAGGATATGGTGAGCTGCGGTCCGGGCGAGAGCTGGCTCGAGAAGGCCTATGTCTGTGCCGTGAAGGCCGAGGAAGTGGGCAACTGCGCCCTCGCGCGGCAGGGGTACCGGGTGGTGATGCAGCACACCGACCCGAGCAGCCTTCTGAACTGGGAGTCCGGGTACCGCCTGACCTACCACAAGTGGCGGGACCGGATCCTGGCCTCCCCGCCCGGGGCCGAACGCGCCCGGGCCCTGGCCGATCTCGGCCGTCTGGCCGGCGAGAGCTACACCGAGTGGTCCCATTCCGGCGGGGTGGACGATTGCCAGACCGCCTGGTGCCTGAACCGCGCCTTCAGCGTCCTCGCGGTGGAGATGACCCCTGCGAGCGAACAGGAGCAGGCGGCCTCCCGGGTGGGTGAGCTGGTGAGGTGCATCGGCGGGCGCTAGCCCGCCATCGCGGTTCCGCGAGAACCGCAAGGACCGGGGGAGCGCCCTGCAGCAGGGAGGCCCGATCATCTCTGTGGGCCGTACTTGCGGCGCGCATGCTCCCGGGCCGCCTTGTGGATCCGTTTCCACTTGGCCTTCTCGTCCAGCGCGGCCCGGATGTCGCGCTTCCTCTCCAGGAACTGCGACTCGCGGCGGAGCTTGAGGTAGTTCTCGAAACGCCCGGGCGTCAACACCCCATCCTCGACGGCCCGTGCCACCGCGCAACCGGGTTCCCCGGCATGGCGACAGTCCTTGAAGCGGCAGCCGCGGGCGAGGGCTTCGATCTCCTCGAAGCCGGTTCCCGCATCGCCCTCCTCGGCCCAGAGGCTAAGCTCCCGCATCCCCGGTGTATCGATCACCAGGCCGCCTCCCGGCAGGGGGATGAGTTGACGATGGGTGGTCGTGTGCCGGCCGCGTCCGTCCGACTCCCGGATCGCTCCGATCTCCAGGACATCCCGTCCCCAGAGCCGGTTGATGAGACTCGACTTGCCTACCCCTGAGGATCCGAGAAGGACGATGGTCCGGCCGGTCGTCAGGTACGCGGAGAGAGATTCCGTTCCCCCCCCGGTGGCGGCGCTCACGGCGTGGACCGGGACATCGGGGGCGATGGATGCGGTCTCGGCCAGGAGGGCCGGGACCCGGTCGTTGAGGTCCGCCTTGTTGAGCAGGATCACCGGCGAGGCACCGCTCTCCCGGGCGAGGGCAAGGTACCGCTCGAGCCGCCGGAGGTTGAAGTCGCGGCCGGTGTCGGTGACGATCCATGCCAGATCGACATTGGCCGCCAGAACCTGCGGCTCCGTGGTCCGGCCGGGGGCCTTCCTCGCGAAGAGACCTGCACGGGGGAGCAGGGCGTGGATCACCGCGAAGCTTTCCCCGACCGGCTCCATCGCGACCCAATCGCCTACGGCGGGGAAGTCGAAGCGCGACGCGGCGGTGAACCGCAGCTTTCCCGTGATCTCCGCGGGAATCTCGCCCGATGCGGCGAAGACGATGTACCTCTCCCGGTGCTCCTCGGCCACGCGGGCCGGGAGCAGGCCGGCCGCGCGATGGTCCGCGAAGGCCATGTCGAGGTCCGGCTGCCAACCCAGTTCCTGAAGATCCATGATGGACGCACCCCTGTTTCTTGAGAACGATGAGGGAAAGGTGCGTCCGCCGGGAGGTTCCGGCAGTCCAGCCCGGAGAACGGGCGGGAAGGGGGGAGCCGCGGCTCTACAGGCTCAGGCGGCAAATCCCGGGAGGCGCACCACGACATGGTGATCGCAGCAGACGGCAGACATGGCGTCGGGCCTCCTTTCCGGGGTCGAGGGAACTGACTTCGTTGCCCACGAGGTTAGGGAGCCCGGGGAGCGGAGTCAAGCTCGGAGGGGACTCCCGCCGAACCGGCCGCGAATGACGGAGTGCGTCGAGCTTTCTTACAATCGCAATAACGATAACTGTTTAGATGAAGTTTATTGACATCACGATGACATGCTGACAGAATATTGCAGTTGGATTGTAAGCGTGACTGGCTACACGCCAATTGGGATGCACACCGAAGAAGGAGAGGAAGCATGGAGCAGAATCGCCCCAAGAAGCTGGTGCTCAACCGCGAGACCCTCCGTGAGCTGACCCAGGACGACATGGCGCAGGTCGAAGGCGGGAATGGGGTCAAGCCGTTCACCAAGGGCAACATGTGTGACTTCACGAGTGGAAGCGCAAGCGGCGACCCTTGCGCCTGCTGCTGAGCGCAAGGTAACTTCGGTGGCCCCGGCCCGGACATGGGTCGGGGCCGCCTTTTTTTGACGCCGGGCCTTCCCGATCGGGTTCCCAAGGCCCCCCTTCCTCAACCTCCTGAAGACAAGGCCGCGGCCATGACGCAGTGGAAGCCTCTCCTCTCCGGTGAATTGCGCGAGAAGGCGGAGGAGGCCCTGGCCGAGATCACCGAGTCCCTGGCGGCAGGCCCGGCCCCGGCAGTCCGGGGCGACTGGCCCCCCCCGATGATCCGTCGGAGCAAAGGAAGTCTTTCCGACGGGTATCTGGGCCAGGCCCTCTACTTCGGGTACCTCCATCAATCGGGCAGCGACAGGGATCATGCCGATGTTGGAATGGAGTTCCTGAACCGGGCCATCGGGGTGGCGGAGTCCGAACCCATGGCTCCCAATCTCTACACGGGCTTTGCCGGGATAGGCTGGGCGGTGAGCCACCTGGAAGGGCGCCTCTACCCCCCGGGAGACGAGGATTCCTGCCTGGAGACGGACGAAGTCATCTTTGGCTGTCTGAAGCAGACTCCCTGTCCCTTGCACTTCGATCTGATCGAGGGTCTGGTGGGCTTGGGGGTCTACGCCCTCGAGCGGCTTCCCCGCGAATCCGCGAGGTCATGCCTGGAAGCGATCGTGGACCACCTGGCCGGATCTGCGGAAATGCGCGGCGACGGCGTCACCTGGCTGACCTCGCCGCAGTATCTCGACATCGGCCAGAGGAAGGAATTCCCACAGGGGGCCTATTGCCTGGGCATGGCCCATGGGGCCCCCGGGGTCGCGGCGTTGCTGGCCAGGTGCTGGACGGCCGGCGTGGCTCGCGGAAAGGTGGGACCTCTCCTCGAAGGCGTGGTCTCCTGGGTCCTGGCCCAGTCGATGCCCCCCGGCTCCCCGTGGCGCTTCCCCGCCTGGCGCCGGGTGACGATGACGGCGACCCCCTCGCGTCTAGCCTGGTGCTACGGGGATCCCGGAGTGGCCGCCGCGCTCCTGCATGCGGCGCAGGCGATGGACCGCGCGGACTGGCGGCAGGAAGCGCTGGATACGGCGCGGGTCGCGGCACGCCGGTCCGTCGAGACCACCTGGATCCGGGACGGCTGCCTCTGTCATGGGATGTCGGCTCCCGCCCACATTCTTAATCGGCTCTATCAGGCCACGGGGGAAGAGGACCTGGCCCAGGCCGCGCGGTTCTGGTACGGAAAGCTGCTGGAGGCTCGGACCCCCGGCAGGGGCCTCGGTGGATATATGTTCGAGTACAGGGGTCCGGAGAGCGTCGCCTGGATCGAGGACCCGGGGTTTCTGAACGGGACTTCCGGCGTCGGCCTGGCGCTGCTGGCCGCCACCACGGAGGTGGAGCCCGATTGGGACCGGGTGCTTCTGACCGATGTGCCGCCGGGAACGATCTGAACAGGGGAGCGCCCATCCCGGGCCCCGCGGCTGCCCGGGAGCTCCCCTCGCGGGTCCGGTCAGAGCGGAATGTTCCCGTGCTTCTTGCTGGGCAGGGACTGGCGCTTGTTGCGCAGCGAGTGCAGGGCCCGGATGAGCCGGGGCCTCGTCTCCCGCGGCTCGATCACATCGTCCAGGTAGCCCAGCTCCGCGGCGACATAGGGGTTGGCGAACTTGGCGTTGTACTCCTCGATGAGCCGCTTGCGTTCCGCGTCGGGGTCGGGGGCGGAGGCGATCTCCCGGCGGTACAGGATGTTCACCGCGCCCTCGGCGCCCATCACCGCCAGCTCCGCCGAGGGCCAGGCCACATTGAAGTCGCCGCGGATGTGCTTGGAGGACATGACATCGTACGCCCCGCCGTACGCCTTGCGCAGGACGACGGTCAGCTTGGGCACGGTGGCCTCGCAGTAGGCGAATAGGAGCTTGGCCCCGCTGGTGATGATGCCGTTCCACTCCTGGGCCGTTCCAGGCAGGAACCCGGGCACATCCTCGAAGGTCACCAGCGGGATGTTGAAGGCGTCGCAGAAGCGCACGAACCGGGCGCCCTTGACCGAGGACTGGATGTCCAGCACCCCGGCCAGGTACCGCGGCTGGTTCGCGATGATGCCGACCGGGTGGCCGTCCAGCCTCGCGAAGCCCACGACGATGTTGCGCGCGAAATGCTCGTGCACTTCCAGGAACGCGCCGTCGTCCACCACCGCGTGGATGGCGTCCTTCACATCGTAGGGTTTGTTGGACTCCGGCGGGACCAGGGTCTGGAGCTTCTCCTCCATCCGGTTGGGATCGTCGGTGGGGGTGCGACGCGGGGGATCCTCGACATTGTTCTGCGGCATGTAGCCCAGAAGCTCGCGGATGAGGCGCAGGGTGTCCCGGTCGTCCGCGGTGGCGAAGTGGGCCACCCCGCTCTTCGTGTTGTGGGCCATCGCCCCGCCCAGCTCCTCGTGGGTGACCTCCTCCTTGGTCACCATCTTGATCACATCGGGCCCGGTCACGAACATCTGGCCGGTGCCCTTGGCCATGATCGTGAAGTCGGTGATGGCCGGGGAATAGACCGCGCCGCCGGCGCAGGGCCCCATGATGGCCGAGATCTGCGGCACCACCCCGCTGGCCAGGGTGTTGCGAAGGAAGATGTCGGCGTAGCCGCCGAGGCTCGCCACGCCTTCCTGGATGCGGGCCCCCCCCGAGTCGTTGAGCCCCACCACCGGGGCCCCGTTCTGCATCGCCAGGTCCATCAGGTTGCAGATCTTGCGGGCGTTGGAGGCGGAGAGGGTGCCTCCGAACACGGTGAAGTCCTGGGCGAAGACATAGACGAGGCGGCCGTCGATCTGCCCGAACCCGGCCACCACGCCGTCCCCGGTGATCTTCTTCTTTTCCATCCCGAAGTCGGTGCAGTTGTGGGTGACGAAGACCCCCAGCTCCTGGAAGGTGCCCGGGTCCATGAGGAGCTCGATCCGCTCGCGGGCAGTGAGCTTGCCCTGGGCGTGCATCTTCTCGATGCGTTCCGTTCCCCCACCCAGGGCGGCTTCGGCACGGCGGCGCTGGAGTTCCTCGATGCGGTTCTTCACGCTCATCCCTTGGCCCCCTGCGGCTGCGGCCGCCAAACGGCATGGAATCGGCTTCCCCGGGCGGGAATGGGGCAGATGCTAGCCTTGCCCTCGGAGGGGGTCAACGCCCGCCCCGGCGCGCTTGACGGGCGCGAGCCGTCTCCCTAGCATCGTGCGGGCTCTTCCCCCGAGACTCAGGGATCCCAGGGCTGCCCTGCCGGTGGATGTCGGGACTCTCGATGGTTCGCGCCGCGGCGTTTTCGGTCCGGGAGAACTGCGATGGACTTGAAAGATAAGATCGCCCTCGTGAACGGCGGAAGCGGGGACCTGGGCAGCGCCATCTGCATGCGGCTGGCCCGCGCCGGAGCCAAGATCGCCTTCACCTATCGGGCCGACAAGCGTGAGGCCGAGGAGGTGGTGGAGGCCA
>CAZWKH010000004.1:0-25234 GCA_964633885.1 uncultured bacterium
GCGATGGCCCAGGACTTCGCGCGGCGCCTCGACGAGGACCCCGACTGGGAGCGCATGGCCCCGGCGCCCATGAGCACGGTGCTCTTCCGGCATCTGCCGCCGGGCCTGGACGCGCCCGCGCTGGACGCCCACAACCGCCGGATCATGGACGCGGTCAACGCGGGAGGCCGCGCGTTCCTCTCCCACGCGATCGTGCGGGGGCGCTTCGCGCTGCGCCTGGCCATCGGCAACCTCAAGACCACCGAGAAGCACCTCGGCGAGACCTGGGAGCTCCTGCGCCGCGAGGCGGCTCGCGTCTAGGAGGCCTGCTTCACGCCGCGGCCGTCACCCCTTGGCCGGGATGCGCAGCAACTGCCCCGGGCGGAGGCGGTTCGAGCCCATCGAGTTGGCGCTCTTGATCGCCCGGACCGAGCAGTCGTAGCGCTGGGCGATGACCCAGAGCGACTCGCCACGGCGGACCTTGTGGGTACGATAGGAGGACCGGGCGGTTCTGGTCGCCGGCGCCTTGTCCGGCGGGGTCTCCTCCGCCTGGGCCAGGAGAGTGGGCTGCGGACCGGGGAAGACCGCGACATGGTAATGCGGCGGGCGCCGCTCCTTGGTCGCGTCGACCAGGCCCTCGCGCTCCTGCGCGAGGAGCTCCCGCTCGATCCATCGCTGGGCGGCGGAACTGTTGCTGCGCCGGAAATCCACCGCCATTCCGGCGGGGTGCACGGAGAGATCGGAGGCGTTGCGGGGTTGCTCGGAGGTGGGGCGGGTGAGGCTCGTGATCACCAGCTTCTCTCCGGTCGCCGTCCGGTAGCCATGGGCCAGGCGCTCGATGAAGGCCCTGGTCTCCGGCCGGCAGAAGGGGTAGGACACCTTGTCCAGCTCGTAGTCCGCGTTGCCCTGGACGCGGACGAGGACGCCGAGATCCACGGAGCGGTACACATCGGCCGCCGTGCGGGCGAAGGCCATTCCGTTGACCCGGGCCACCGCGTACTGGCGGTTCATTGCGGACTTGGTCCCGCGCAGGCTGGCCGCGTCCGCCGATGGCGCGAGGAGGCCGGCGAGGAGAAGCGCGAGAAGGGCTCCGGCGGAGCGCGTCCCGAGGCGATGGGGGGTGAGGGAGGCCAGGGCGGTATCGCCCCCTGCGGCCGGGGCGGAGTCCGGCCGCGCCGAAACGAGCGGATCGAGCATGGGGTCTCTTCTGTGTTTTCGGGTTCAGGGGCTGGACCGGCTACGCTAAACGAGACCGGTCCAGCCTGACAACCCGAAAAGTGATTCGAGCCGCCAAGACGGGGTCGCCTGGGTCACCGGGGCGGCGCGTTCTTCACATACCGCTCGAGCCAGCGGTCCGTCTCCCAGAGCATGTGCAGCACCGACTCCCTTGCCCGGTAGCCATGGGATTCGCAGGGGAGCATGGCCAGGCGCACCGTCTTTCCCAGGCCCTTGAGTGCGTCGTACATGCGTTCGCTCTGGATGGGGAAGGTCCCCGAGTTGTTGTCGGCCTCGCCGTGGATCAGGAGGATGGGCTCGTCGATGGCGTCCGCGTGATTGAAGGGCGACATGGCCGCGTACACCTCGGGGGCCTCCCACAGGGTGCGCTCCTCGGACTGGAACCCGAAGGGCGTGAGGGTACGGTTGTAGGCCCCGCTGCGGGCGACGGCGGCGCGGAAGATGTCGGAATGGGCGAGCAGGTTCGCGGCCATGAAGGCGCCGTAGGAATGGCCGCCCACGGCCAGCCGTCCTGGATCGCCCACGCCCCGGCGGGTGAGTTCATCCGCCGCCGCCTGAGCGCTGGCCACGAGCTGGGTCACATAGCTGTCGTTGGGCTCCTCCTCACCCTCGCCGATGATGGGCATGGAGGGATCGTCCAGCACCGCGTAGCCCCTGGTGAGCCAGACCAGGGACGACATGCCGCTCACCCGGTCGAAGCGGTAGGGCGAATCGCTCACCTGCCCCGCCGCGGCCGCGCTCTTGAACTCCTGCGGGTAGGCCCACATCACCACCGGCAGCGGCCCCTGGTCCTTGTCGTAACCGGGGGGGAGGTAGAGGGTGCCGGTGAGCTTGACCCCGTCCGCGCGACCGTAGTGGATGAGCTCCTTGGTCATGCCGAGGAGCTGCGGGGTGGGATGGGGGAAGGCGGTGAGCCGGCGGAGCGAGCCCTCGGCGAGGTCCCGCAGGAAGTAGTTGGCGGGCTCCTCCTGCGATTCCCGCGAGGTGAGGAGGCGGCGGCCCTCTCGGTCCAGGAGCGCGACCACGCTCTCGTAATGGGGAGCCTCGGAACGCCAGAGCCTCTGCGTCTCGCGGCTGGAGAGGGTGAAACGGTCGAGGAAGGGACGGTTGCCTTCCTCGGAAGCTCCCTGGCCGGTCAGGAAGATCGAGCCGCCGTCCGGAGTGGTCACGACCAGGGAGCGGCCCCGTGGGTCGGAGGCGAGCAGAGGCGCGCCCGGATCGCCGTAGCGGTCCTCGGAGGAGCGGTCCCAGATCGGGACGAGACCGGCGGGATCCGCGGGCGCATCCCCGTCCACGAGCCAGCTGCGGGTGCGGCGCGTCTTCCACCAGCGCTCGCCGACGATCCCGCGGCCATCCGCCGTCCACTGGGCGCCTGCGAAGCGATAGCCCAGGGGAAGGAGCAGCCTGGGCTCGTCCTGGAACGGCGCGGCCAGGGTGAGGAGGTGATCGCGCACCGCGGCCTCCACCGCGGCATCCCCGCCGTCCTGGGCTTCCGCCCAGATGAGCGTGGCCGGGGCGTCCTCACGCCAGGTCATCGCGCGGGGGCCGATGGGCACGGAGTCGTAGGAGGTGGGCACTCCATCCTGGAGCGGGGTGTCGGCGATGCGCCTTACCAGCTTCCCGTCCAGGTCCCAGACCTCGCTTGTCTCGGGGAAATAGTAATAGGGGACGCGATAGGAGAAGGGCCGATGGACGCTGGTCACCAGGAGGTAGCGCCCGTCGGGGGAGGGCTCGAGGCCGGTGATGAGCGCGGGGGAGCCGATCTCCTGCACCTTGCCGTCCAGAGTCACGCGAAGGGCCTGGGCGGAGGCGTAATGCTCGAAGAGGGCCTCGTCGTGAGGACCTGCCAGCAGGTCCTGATAGGTGCGCGCGGGACTGGTCTTGCCCAGGTTTTCCTGGACCACCGGGCCCGCGGGGGTGGGGTCCGCCGAGGGCTCGGGGCCGCGGCCGGCGGGGACGGCCAGGCAGACCAGCGTCTTGCCGTCGGGGAGCCAGGCCGGGGAGAACCCGAACACGGCGTTGAGAGGCCGCGCAGTGAGCTGCTTCGCCTGTCCGTCGGCCACGGAGGCGGTCCAGAGGGTGATGTCCGTCTCGCCGGTGACGGTGAAGGCGATCCGCGCTCCATCGGGGGACCAGCGCAGTCCGCCGATGCGGGGGTTCGCGGGGAGGCCGGTGATGGGCCGCTCCGAGAGGTCGTCCACCCGCTTGAGGGTCAGACCCGTCACGAAGCCCGCCCGGCTGGGGCCGCCGGTGCGCGGCTTGATGCGCAGGCCGGCCAGGCGCAGCTCGGGCTCCGCCAGCTCGCTGATCGGCGGGAGGTTGGGGCGGGCCAGGAGCAGCATCCACTCCCGATCGGGCGACACCGCCACCGCGGGCGTGGGGGGCGCGTCCACGAGGTCCACGAGCGCCTGCGGTGGGAGCTGGTAGCTGAGGTCCTCGGCGGTGACCATGGTGGCGGTGAGCGCGACCGCCGCGAGGAGGGCGGTCAGCGCGAGCGTTGCGGGGGACAGGCGGAAGGCCATGCGGGTGACTCCTCTGCGGTGGGTGGCGTGAGGCCGAGGGGAGGGATGGTCGCTTCTGTGGAGCGGGGTCTGAGGAACCCTTGGGGGCAAGGGTAGCACTTCAGGGGGGAGGGATCACCCGGGTGGGGCCGGCCCGATGGCCGTGCCGTGCAATGCGCGCCCGGTGAGCCGCCGGCCGAACCGGCGCAGCAGCCGCCCCGACCAGGTGAAGAACAGCCCCCACCGCACCCGCAACCGCTCGGTGAGCTGGTAGTAGACCGGCAGGAGAATCAGCGTGAGCGCGGTCGAGCTTGCCAGGCCGCCGATCAGCGCGAGGGCCATGGGGTAGAGCTTGAGATCGCCCACATGTCCGTTGCCCACTGCGAGCGGGATCAACCCGAGGATGGTCGTGGTCGCGGTCATCATGATGGGCCGGAACCGCTCCCGCCCGCCGGACAGGATCGCCTCGTCGAGGGATAATCCCTCCCTGCGCCGCTGGTTGATGTGCGCCACCAGCACGATGCCGTTGTTCACCACCACCCCGACCAGGATGACCATTCCGATCATGGCCATCAGGTTGAACGGCGCGCCCGTCGCCACCATGAGCCAGATCACGCCCAGCCCGGCGAAGGGGATGCAGAACATCACCACTGCAGGGTGGACGAAGGACTCGAAGAGGCTGGCCATGACCATGTACACGCACAACAGAGCGAGCAGCACATTCACCAGCATCTCGCTCTGCTGCTCACGCGCCTGGCGGATCTCCGTCCCGAAGTTCCACCCGTAGCCCGGCGGGAAGTGGATCGAATCCATGACGCCGCGCACATCTTCCAGAGCCTGCTCGGAGTTCTCCCCCTCCAGGGCGCCGCGCACCGTCACCGCCGTCTTCTGGTCCTGGCGGTTGATGCGGTTCGCGCCGCGGTCCATGACGGTGGTCGCCACCTGGCCGAGGAGGATCTCCCTCCCGTCCTGCGCGCCCACCACCAGGGACCGGAGATCGTCCAGGTTGCGGCGGTCCTCGGGGCGCAACGAGACCCAGAGGTCGATCTCGCGCCCGTCCGCGTGCACCCGGGGGAGCTGCACGCCGCGGAAGGTGACCGCCATGACCTGGGCCACCTCGCCGGGGGACAAGCCGAGGCGCCGCGCCCTCTCCGGGTCCACGCGCACTTGCACTTCCTCCGCCCCGCGCTCGAGGTCCGTCGTCACATCGGCGGCGTCGGGAAGCAACATCAGCCGCCGCTTCGCCTCGGTGGCCATGTCCGCCAGCTCCTCGCTGTCCTCACCGTAGAGGGTCACGCTGAACTGCTTCGCCCCGCTCTGCTGGCCCTCATCGTCGCCGAAACGCAGCTCTACCCCGGCCATTGTGGGAAGCCCCTCGCGGGTCTGCTTGCGCAGCTCCCCGAGATCGCTCCCCTCCAGCACGCCGTCGCGGAAGTACACCCGCGTCATCGCGTAGTTGTCCTGGTAGAAGGAGTAGAGGTGCTGGAGGCCGAGCGAGTCCTGCTTCGCCCAGAGGGCGGCTTCCAGGGTGTCCACATAGACCCTGGCCCGCTGGTAGTCCACATTGTCCTGGAAGTCGTAGGTGATCTGGAGATACTCCTGGCGGACCCCCTCGTCCCCCAGGATGTCCGGCTTGAACTTGGTCACCGCGGCGAGGCCCAGGGTGAGCGCAATCACGCCCAGGGCGATGGGAACCCCCGTGACCCAGGGATGGCGCACCGCCGTCCACCGCAGCGCCCGCTCGTAGCCGTCCGCCCATCGCCCGACCCAGGGATTGCGCGCCACCGAACGCCTGCCGCCCTTGAGGATGCGCGTGGTGAGGAGGGGGATCAGGGTCAGGCTCACCAGGAGCGAGAGGAGGAGGGTCACCGTGATCGTGATCCCCACCTCCTTGAGCCAGGTCGTGATCTCGCTCTTGCCGCCGAAGAGGATGGGGGCGAACACGATCACCGAGGTCAGCGTGGCCGACACCACCGCGCGCCCGACTTCCTCGGTGCCCTTCAGCGTCGCCGTCTCGGGGTCCTCGCCCAGGCTCATCCGCCGGTAGATGGATTCCAGCACCACCACCGCGTTGTCGATGAGCATCCCCACCCCGAGCATGAGCCCCATCATGGACAGGATGTTGAGGCTGCGATGGGTCGCGAAGAGGTAGGCTGCCGTGCCGACGATCGAGATCGGGATCGCCAGCGAGATGATCAGGGTGGTGCCGATGCGCAACAGGAAGAAGTAGAGCACTGCCACCGCCAGGCCCGCTCCGATCGCGCCCGAGGAGAGGAGCCCGTTCAGGCTGTTGGTGATCTGGTCCCCCTGGTCGAAGAACAGGAGCACCTCGATCCCCGCCAGAGCCGGATCCCGGTTGATGCGCTCGAGCTCCGCCTTGACGGCGTCGACCACCTCCACCGTGTTGGCGCCGCTGGCCTTCTGCACCCAGAAAGCCACCGCGGGCTCGCGGTTGAGGAGGCGGCCGTAGGTGAGTTCCGGCTCCGCGGCCACCACCTTCGCCACATCCCTGAGGCGCAGGCCGCGGTCGTCCAGGGGCAGGTTCTCGATGTCCGCCACCGATCCCAGGGCCCCCACCGAGCGCAGGTTGTAACGGAGCCCCTCGCTGGTCACCTGGCCGACGGTGAGGTTGAAGTTGCTCGACGAGAGCTCCGTGAAGAGCCGCCCGACATCCACCCGATGCTCCTTGATCCGGTCGAGCTCGAGGTAGACGGAGACATCGGCGGGCTCCACCCCTTCCACCTGGACCCGGCCCACGCCGGGCACCCGCTGCAGGCGGTTCACGATGCGGCGCTCGATGAGGTCGTAGCTCCCGGAGAGATCGCGGCCGCGGGCGCTGATGCGCCCCTCCACGATGGGGATGTCGTTGGTGTTGAAGGTGAACAGGAGAACATCGCGGACATCGGCGGGAAGCTCCGGGCGGATCTGATCGAGCTTCTCCTTCACCTCCAGCCGCAGGAGGTTGACGTCGCGGCCCCAGTCGAACTCGACCCCCACGAAGCATTGCTCGGGATCGCTCTGGCTGAAGATCTCCTTCACCCCGCCCAGCGTGCTCAACACCTCCTCGATCGGGCGGGCGATCTCGCGTTCGACCTGGCCCGGGATGCCGTTGGGGTAGGGGACGAAGACCCCGATGAAGGGCAGTTCCTCGTTGGGAAGGAAGCTGAGGGGGAGCTTCAGGACGCTGATCCCGCCGAGGACGAGCAGCGAGACCAGGAGCACGATCATGGAGACCGGCCGCCGCACCGCGAGACGGGTGATCCACATGGGCGCCGGCTCCTAGGCTTCCCGAGACGCCGCCGCCGCCCGCGGGTCGTGATTGACGAGGCTGTAGAGCACGGGCAGCACCACGAGGGTCAGCAGTGTGGACACGGAGAGCCCGCCGATCACGGTGACGGCCAGCGGCGCCATGATCTCGGCGCCCTCCCCGCGGCCCATGGCGAGAGGAACGAGGCCCAGGACGGTGGTGATGGTGGTCATCAGGATGGGCCGCAACCGGACCTGGCCGGCCTCGGCGACCGCCTCCCGGACCGGGAGCCCGCGGCGCCGCAGCCGGCCGATCAGGTCTACGAGCACGATGCCGTTGTTGACCACGATGCCGGCCAGCATGATCGCTCCGATCATCACCACGACGCTCACCGGAGTGTGGGTGGCCAGAAGCGCGGCGGCGACTCCGATCAGGCCCATGGGCATGGTGAACAGGATCAGGAAGGGGTTCTTGAGCGACTCGAACTGGCTGGCCATGACCAGGTACACCAGGAAGATCGACAGGGCGGCGGCGAAGACGAGGCTGCGCAGGCTGGAGCGCATCTCCTCGTTCTGCCCCGCAACCGAGACGGTCACATCCGGCGGGAGGGGGATGCCCGCCAGGGCGGTCTCGATGTCGCGCGACACCCCGCCGAGGTCGCGGCCCACCAGGTTCGCGCTCACCACCGCCGCCCGCGACTGCGCGATGCGCTGGATGCGCGCGGGGCCGCGGGTCACCGCGACATCCGCCACCGAGGCGAGCTGGACGGGTAGCCCGGAGCGGTAGCCCACCACCATGGTGCTGAGGTCGGCGAAGGAGAGATGCTGCGCCTCGCCGCCGCGCACCAGCACATCGATCTGGCGGTCCCGTTCCTTGTAGTCGGTGGCCACCTTGCCCAGGATACGGGTGCGCAGGGCCTCGCTCGCGTCGCGCAGGCCGAGGCCCGCGAGCTTGAGCTTGTCGCGGTCGAAGCGGATCTCCACCTCCGGGCTTCCCGGCTCCAGGCTCGCCGTCACATCCTCCAGGCCCGCCACGCCGCGCATCGCTTCCGCCACACGGTCCGAGGCCTCGGAGAGCTCGCCCAGGTCGTAGCCGTAGATCTCGACCTCGACGGGCGGCTTGAAGGTGAAGGCGAGCGGGCTGCGTAGCGTACCGGTGAGGCGGGGTGCCTCCGCGAAGCGGCGGCGGACTCCCTCCAGAACTTCGGCCTCACCCCGCCGGCCCGAGCCCCCGGCGAGGCGGATGTCCATCTCGGCGTGGTTCTCGCGGCGGCTGCGGATGGTGCCTCCCCCCTGCGCAGCCACGCCGATGTTCGTGAAGACCGCGTCCACCCCCGGCATCTCCAGGATCGAGCGCTCCAGGTCGTAAACCACGCGGTCGGTGTGCTCGATCGGCGTCCCCTCGGGAAGCTCCAGGTCGAAGCGCAGCTCCCCCTGTGCGAAGGAGGGGATGAGATCCGTTCCCAGATGCCGCAAGCCGGCCAGGGAGGCGGCGAAGAGGGCGAGGAACAGGCAGGTGACCCAGGCGCGGTGCCCCAACGCGAGGTCCAGGACCCGGGCGTAGCCCCGGCGCAGGGCGCCCAGGGCGCGGCCGTCGCCGGAGAGCGCCGGCGCCGCGAGAGGCGCGGGGGCGTTCTCGGCGCCCCGCCGCGGGCCCAGCGCGGCCAGCATGGGGGTGAGGGTGAGAGCGGCCACCAGGCTCACCAGGAGCGAGTAGGCGACGGTGAGGGCCTGGTCCCGGAAGATCTGCCGTGCGACACCCTCCACGAAGAGGATGGGCAGGAACACGGCGATGGTGGTGAGGGTGGAGGCGGTGATGGCGGTGCCGACCTCCTCCGTGCCGTCGATGGCGGCCTCCGCGCCCGTGAGGGAGCGGCTGCGTCGGTGGCGGACGATGCTCTCCAGCACCACGATCGAATTGTCCACCAGCATCCCCACTCCCAGGGCGAGTCCTCCCAGGCTCATGACATTGAGGGTGATGCCCTGGCGGAACATGAGGACGAAGGTGGTGACGATCGAGGCGGGGATGGCCAGGGCGATGATCGCGGTGGCCCGCGCGTCGCGCAGGAAGACGAGGAGCACCAGCACGGCGAGGAGGCCGCCCAGGATCGCATTGGAGCGCACCTGGCCGATGGCGGCCTGGATGAAGGTGGACTGGTCCGAGAGGACCTGCAGGCGAACCCCCTCGGGGAGGGTCTTCTGCAGGGTGGGAACTCGCGCCCGGACGCGGCGGGCCACATCCACGATGTTCGCGTCGCCCTCCTTGTAGATGCCGATCTCCACCGATTCCTCGCCGTCGATGCGGCTGACGATCTCGCGCTCCTTCGCCGCCCGCGTCACCGAGGCCAGGTCCCCGAGCTTGACGACCCGGTCCCCGTCGCGCCGGACGATGGTTTCTGCGATGTCCTCGGGTCCCTCGAAGCGGTTGAGCGTGCGGACGAGGTACTCGGCATCGCGGTCGCGCAGGCGCCCGCCGGCCGCGTTGACATTCTCCTCGCCCAGGGCCCGGGCGACCTCGGCGAGGGGCACCCCGAGGGCTGCGAGGCGATTCTCGTCCACATCGACATGGACCTCTTCGGTAAGCCCGCCGGCGACCTTGGCGGCGGCGATGCCCGCCATCGCCTCCAGCTCCTTCTTCACCACCTGCTCGGCGAGGTGGCGGAGCTGGACGCCGTTCACACCCCCCGAGACGCCCAGCCGCAGGACGGGTTCCTGGGCGGGGTCGTAGCGCAGGAGGATGGGGGCCTCGGCCTCGTCGGGCAGGGTGATGAGGTCGACCTTCTCGCGGGTGTCCAGCGCCGCAAAGTCCATGTCGGTGTCCCAGCCGAACTCGAGGCGGATCGTGCTGACCCCGGCCTCGCTGGTCGAGCTGAGCCGCCTGAGCCCCGGCACTACCCCTACCGCCTCCTCGAGCGGGCGGGTGATGAGGCTCTCCACCTCATTGGGTGCAGAGTCCGCGTACTCGGTCTGCAGGGTGAGCGTGGGGTAGCTCAGGTCCGGCAGGAGCTGGAGCGGGAGGCGGCCCAGCGAGACCGCCCCGAACACCACCGCGGCCGCGGCGAGCATGAGCATGGTCACGCGATGCTCGACCGCGTAGCGGATGAGGGCGCGCATCTCAGTCGTCCCCGGCCGCGACCGCGACCTCCGGGGGTGCCTGATCGGGGAGCGCGGGACGCGGATCGCGGGCGGCCATGCTCTCCAGGGTCAGATCGCGGATCCGGCTGCCGCTGCGCAGCCCCCCCTGGCCCACGGTCACGATCCGCGCTCCCAGCCCGATCCCCGACAGCACCTCCACGAAGTCGTCGTCCGCGTAGCCGGTGGTGACCGCGACCTTGCGCACGGAGTCGGCATCGGCCACGAAGAGATAGGTGGCGCCCGCCTCGGGCACCAGGGCGCGCTTGGGCACCGCCACCGCTCCCCGGCGCAGGTCCGTGGTGATCCTGGCCCGGGCGAAGCTGCCGACCCGCGCCGCCGCAGAGGCGTCGTCCACCCTCAGGGTGACCTTCACGGTGGAGGTCGCGGGATCGACGGTCGGGGCGATGCGATCGATCCGGCCGGTGAGCGCGGCGGCCGCGTCCACATCGGTGTGGATCTCGACCGGCTGGTCGGCGCGCAGGTCCTTGACCACCTGCTCGGGGAGAAAGAGCCGCATCTCCATCGGCGGGGCCTCGGCGAGGCCCACCAGGGGCTGTCCCAGGCCGGTGGTCTGGCCCAGCTCGACGAGACGGTCCGTCACCAGCCCCGCGAAGGGAGCGCGCAGGATCTTGTCGTCGACGCGGACCTGGGCGAGGTCGCGCTGCGCGGCGGAAACCTCCGCCTCCGTTCTGGCCTTCTGGAAATCCCGGTCGGAGCCGAGGCCGCGGTCGATGAGACCCTGGATGCGTTCGAGCTCGCGGGCCGCATTCTCGGCGCGCGCGGCCGCCTCCCTGAGGAGCAGCTCCTCCTCGCGGTGATCCAGCTCCATGAGCACCTGGCCCTCCCGGACCCGGGCCCCTTCCTCCACATGGAGCTTCACCACCTCGCCCTGCGCCCGGGAGACCAGCTCCACGCGCCGGCGGGCGTCCAGGGAGCCGGTGGCGTTGAAGTAGGCGGGGATGTCGCGGGCCACCGCCAGCGCGGTCTCGACGGGGACCGGCTTGGGCGTCTTGTCCTTGTCACCCTTCTTCCCGCGGACCTCGGCGACGGCGCCTGTCGAGTCGGCGGTGGCGGCGGCCGCGGTGTCGGGGCGGCCGGAGATCCGGCGGACGAGCAGCGCGCCGGACGCCGCGAGAACGACCAGGACCACCAGGGCGACGATGCGCAGACGACGGCTCTTCAGGTTCATGGCGCGCAACCTTCTTTCGGACGAGGGGCGGAGAGGGAAGAGAAGGGTCGCCGCCGATCCGCCAGGCGTGCCGGCGGCGACTCGAGGAACCCCGATGAGGCGACTACGGCCGCGAACCGCTCGAAGTTGCAGGAGGCTGAGAGGGAGTCGCGGGCTGCTCCGTCGCTTTGGTGGAGGGAGGCTTCGCGCGCCCGCGGGCGCCGGCCTTCTCGATGGCCTCGGCCTCGGGGCAATGGCTCACCGGCGGCGGGCAGAGCACGGGCGGGCCGGGCGGCGTGGTGCGCCCCTGGGCAGCGGCCGGCGACCCGGCAAGGACGAGAATCGCGACGAGCGCGATCAGCAGTCGGGCAAGGAAACTGGGCTTGCGCATGGTCCGTCCACCCGTGAGGCCCTCGCGCGGCGCTCCTCGGCGACGACGGGAAGGCGTCGCCAGGCGTTCCACTATGCGCGACACCGGATCAGACGCGTGGAGGCGCGGCCGGGTTGCAGAAAAGCGGGGAAAAGGGGGCGGTCAGCAGCAGGAGCGGCCGGGTCCGGCCATCTCGGGCTGGGCTCCGGTGATCCGGTTGCCGGCGTCGACGCGCAGCACCCGCGGCCGGTGGCCGCGCGCCTCCTCGTCGGTGAGCTCGCCGAAGGTGGCGAGGATGACGATGTCGCCCGGCTTGTTGTGATGTGCGGCGGCGCCGTTGATGGAGATGATGCCGGAACCGGCGGGGCTGGGGATGGCGTAGGTGACCAACCGCGTCCCCCGGGTCACATTCCAGACATGAACTTCCTCATGGTCGAGGATGCCCGCCGCGTTCATGAGATCGCGGTCGATCGACACGCTCCCCTCATAGTCGAGGTCGGCGTGGGTCACGGTGGCCCGGTGGATCTTGGCCAGGAACATGCGTCTCAACATGGGGCTCCTCGTTGCCGGAGGCCCCAGAGGTGAGGGCCCGGGGGGCCGTCGGCAAGGAGAAAAGTGTAACGACCCGGATGGGTCACGGCAACAAAGCCAAAGAGCATGGTTTCAACTATATGGGAAGCAATCCCACCCGGCGCCGCACTTCCTCGATCTTGGCCTGAGCCAGGGGACGGACCTTCGCGGCGCCGTCCCGCAGGACCTCCCGGACCATCTCGATGGGGAACTGCGCCTTGCGCTCCTGGATCCTCGCCATGGCCGCCCACACCGCGTCGGCGGTCTCTCCCTTGAGGTCTACATACCGCAGCCTGCCCTCCTCGTAATCCTTCAGAAGGCGGGCGTGCACCGAGGCTTCGCCGAGGATCTTGAGGATGCCGAAGAGATTGGCCACCCCGGGGCTCATCCCGCCCTCCGGCCTGGGCCCGACATCGGTGACCGCGCGCTTGATCATGTCGCGGGCTTCGGCCTCGGTGGTGTCCATGGCCAGGTAATGCCCCTCGCCGGCGCTCTTGGACATCTTCTGCTCCGGATCGCGCAGGGAGAGGATCTTGGGCGATTCGGTCAGGAGCGGCAGCACCTCGGGGAAGGTCTCCCCATAGCGCAGGTTGAAGCGCCGGGCCACCTCGCGGGTGAGCTCCAGATGCTGCACCTGGTCCTCGCCGACCGGCACCCGCTCGGCGTCGTAGAGGAGGATGTCGGCCGCCTGCAGCACCGGGTAAGTGAAGAGGCCGGCCGTCACGAAGGCCTGCTGGTCCGACTTGGACTTGAACTGCGTCATGCGCTGCAGCTCGCCGTAGGCGGTGGAGGTGGCCTGGAAGATCCACGCGAGCTCCGTGTGCTCCGGCACCTGGGACTGGGCGAAGAGGGCGCTGCGCGCCGGGTCCAGGCCGCAGGCGAGGAGATCGCGGGCCAGGGCCAGGGTGCGCTCGCCGAGCCGCTCCGGCTCGTACTCCACCGTGATCGCGTGGTAGTCCACCACGCAATAAATGCACGCGTACTCGGGGCGCTCCTGCAGGGCGACCCAGTTGCGGATCGCACCCAGGTAGTTTCCGAGGTGCAAGGTGCCCGTGGGCTGGATGCCGCTGAATACTCTGGTCATAGGGCGTTGCATTGTACATGGCGCCGGGTTCCGGCCCAAGTGGGATTCGCAACGCCGCCTGCCCGGGGCGAAGCTTCTTGCCCTGCGAAGAGTTCCCCCGTAACCGCGGCCCCGCGCCGTCGTCCCAACCTTGGACCCTGGATGGGGGGGGTACCGCACAGACAGAGCAACTCAGTCTGGCAGGAGGAGGATCGATGCAGAGAATGAAGAGGCTCGTGAGCCTGCTCGCCTTTGGGGCGGCTCTCCTGGTCGTCGTGGCGCCGGTCGCGTCCGCCGAAGAGGTGGTCGTGCAAGTGGCTCCCGCGACGCTCCTGTTGAGCTCGACCCAGAGCGGCCAGGTCACGGTCCACGTGACCATCGCCTACAGCCGGGTGGACCTGAGCAGGGCCATCACCCTGAACGGGATCCCGTCGAGCTGGACCTTCGCGGACTCGCGCGGCGAGCTGGTCGCGAAGTTCGACGAGGTCGCGGTGAAGGCGATCGTCGCCGCTCCATCAGCCACCCTCACGCTCACCGGCGTGACCGTGGACGGCGAGTCCTTCGAGGGCTCGGACACGGTGCGCGTGGTTCCGTAACCTGGAGCCGCAACGCAGGCGAGGGGAGGCCCTTCGGGGCCTCCCCTTTTTTTATTGAGCGGCGGTCTCCGGCTCCACGGCGGGCGCTCTCCCGACCACGAGCCGCTTGAGCCCTCGCGCCGTCTTCTGCACGATGAGATAGGCGCAGGGCACCACGACGAGGGTGAGCAGTGTGGAGACGGTGAGGCCGCCCACCACCGCGATGGCGAGGGGCTGCATGAGCTCCGACCCATCTCCCAGGCCCAGCGCGAGAGGCAGCATGCCGAAGACGGTGGTCATCGTGGTCATGAGGATGGGGCGCAGCCGCACCGCCCCGGCCTCCACCACCGCCTCCTCCACCGGCAGCCCCTTCTCACGGCGGGCGATCTCCACATACTGCACCATCAGGATCGCGTTGTTGACCACGATCCCGGCCAGGAGGATGACCCCCAGCAGCACCGGTGCGCTCTGCGGGGTGCCGGTGATCCAGAGCAGGAGACCCACGCCGATGAGGGCGAGCGGGATCGAGAAGAGGATCGTGAAGGGATCGCTGATGCTCTCGTACTGGACGGCCATCACGATGAACACGAGGAAGATCGCCAGCAGGGTGACGATCACGAGGTTGCGGCTGTTCTCCCGCGCCGCCCGCTCCTCCCCGCCGTAGATGAGCGAAAAGCCCTCTGGGAGGTCCATGTCGCGCAGGGCGGCGCGCACGGCGGAGGTGACCTCGCCGACGCTGGCGACCTCGTCGTCCACATCCCCGGTGACGCGGAGCTGGCGGTTCTGGTTGACCCGCAGGATCGTGGTGGGACCGGTGCCGAGCCGCACCTCCGCGATGTCGCGCAGGTAGATCGGCTCGCTTCCCCCCGGGAACAGCGCGATGGCGCCCAGGTCCTCGGGGTTGGTGAGCGACTCGCGGGGCAGGCGCACCCGGACATCGATCTCGGTGCTCCCCTCGGCGAAGCGCGTCACGACGGATCCGTCCAGGGCGGTGCGCACCGTCTGCCCCACCTGGCTGACATCCAGACCGAGATCGGCCGCCCGCTGCCGGTCGATCTCGATGGCGAGCTGGGGGCTCGCCTCCTCCGTGGAGAGCTCGACCCCGCCCAGACCCGGGATGCCGCGCATCCGCCGCTGCGCCTCCTCGCCGAGGCGTTGCAGCGTGGCCAGGTCGTCGCCCTGGATCGAGACGGCGACATCGGAGCCGGAGATGTTCGTGCGCAGTCCGCGGATGCGTGGCGGGCGCACGAAGATCTGGCCGCCGGGGATCCCCAGCGCGTTGACCTTCTCCTGGAGGGAGGCGACCCATCGGGTGGCGGGCATGTCCCGCCGCTCGCCGGCAGGGACGAGCTGGACGCTGAGCGATCCGCGCCCGCCCCTGGCGAAGGTGGAGCCGCCGAAGAGGAAGCCGCCCGCCGTAGTGAAGACATGCTCGACATGGGGCATCCCGGCGACCAGAGCCTCGATCTGCGCGGCCACCTCGTTGGTGCGCTCGGGGGAGGTTCCCGGGGGAAGCCGCATGAAGACGCTCACATTGCCGTCGTCCACCGCGGGCAGGAACTCGCTCCCGAGTCCCTGCGTCAGGAAGAGGACGGCGATGAGGACCGCGAACGCGCCCCCCACCACCCACCAGCGCCGGCGCACGGCGCGCGTGGCGAGCCTGCGATACCAGCCGGTGAACCGCTCCAGGCCGGCGGCGAAGCCCTTCACGATCCGGCTATCGTCGATGCGGCTCCGGCGCTGGACCTTGGCCAGCTGGGCGGAGAGCATGGGCACCAGGGTCAGCGCGACACCCAGCGAGGCGACGATGGCGAAGGAGATGGTCAGGATCAACTCGCGGAAGATGAGGGCGGCGAGGCCGGTGATGAGCAGGAAGGGCACCACCGCGGCCAGGTTGGTCATGGTGGAGGCCACGATGGCGGAGGAGACTTCGGAGGAGCCCCGGTGAGCGGCCTCCTCCGGGTCCGACATCCCCAGGCTGTGGTGGCGAAAGATGTTCTCGAGCATCACGATGGAGTTGTCGACCAGCATGCCGACGCCCAGTGCGAGCCCGCCCAGGCTCATGATGTTGAGGGTCAGCCGCCCCATCCCCATCATCGCGAAGGTGGCCAGCACGGCCAGGGGGATGGAGAGGCCGATGATGAAGGTCTTGCGCAGGCTCCCCAGGAAAAGGAGCACCACCAGCATGGCGAGCCCGGCACCGAGGAGCGCGGCGTCCCGCACGCCGGCGACGGCATTGCGGATGAAGAAGGACTGATCGGAGACGATCTCGTAGTGGATGTCGTCGGGGATGAACCGCGACTGCGCGAGCTGCTCGACGCGACGGCCGACCCCCTCCGCCACCGCCACAGTGTTCGCATCGGGCTGCTTGCGCACGGACAGCTTCACCGCAGGCACGCCGTCCAGCCGCGCCCAGAGCCGCTGCTCCTGGTGGGTGTCGGCCACCTCCGCGATCTCGGAGAGGGGGATCCGTTCGCGGGTGCCGGGCACGGTGAGCAGCATGGCGCGCAGGTCGTCCACCTCCCGGAACTTGCCCGTGGTCTTGCCCACGATCTCAAAGGTCCGCGAGGTCACATTGCCGACCGCGATGTCCTGGTTCTCGGCCCGGATGCGCGCGAGAACTTCGGACAGGGTGAGTCCGTAGGAGCGCAGACGCTCCTGGTCCAGGGTGACCTGGATCTCGCGCACGAGCCCCCCGGAGACATCGATGGCGGCCACCCCCGGCACAGAGAGGAGCTGGGGTTGCAGGCGCAGCTCCACCCAGCTTCGCAGGTCGGCCTGCTCCCGGGTCGAGGAGCTGAACCCGACCTCGAAGACGGGGAACTGGGACGGGTCGAACTTGCGGATGCTGGGCGGGTCCGCGTCGATGGGCAGGCGGGACCGCGCGCGATCCAGGTTCTTGGAAGCGTCCTGCAGGGCGAAGTTGATGTCGGTGCCGTAGCTGAAGTGGAGGCTGACATCCGACTCCCCCTCGGTGGTCTCGCTCTCCAGCTCGATCAGGTTCTCCGTGGTGGCCAGGCTCGTCTCGAGGATCTTGGTGACCTGCTCCTCCATCACCTCCGGGGCTACGCCGGGATACTCGACGCTGGCCCGGAGCTGCGGGTAGATGATCTGGGGGAGCAGGTCGAGGGGCAGCCGGCCCGCGTAGAAGAGACCGATCACCACGACCACCGAAGCGGAGGCCAGCACCCCGATCGGTCTGCGGATGGAGAGGTTGGCGAGTCCCCGGTGCCTGTGGGCATCGCTCATCGGGGGGCTCCGCCCGCCGGGGCGCCGGAGACCCGGACCCTGGTCCCCTGGGACAGGTTCACATGGCCGGAGCTGACCACCCTCTCGCCGGCGGCGAGCCCGCTCGTCACCTCGATCCAGCCCTCCGTGGTCATGCCCGTCTCCACCGGACGGCGGCTCAGCGTGTCCGCGGCGACCACATAGACGAAGGACCCGAACTCCGAGACCCCGATGGCGGCGGCGGGCACGGCCAGCACGCCGCTGCGACTATCCAGGGTGAAGGTGACGCGGGCCAGGAATCCGGGCCGCGCTGCGACTCCCTCCGGCAGCGGGTCCAGGGCCACCTCCACCGGCACCAGCCGGCTCGCGGGGTCCGCGCTGGGGAAGACGCGGCGGATGCGGCCGTTCAACGGCGAGTCCGGGTAGGCGTCGAGGCGGATGGAGACGGGGCGGTTCCCGTCGAGGTGCACGACATCCAGCTCGGAGACCCGCACCCGCGCCACGAGGAGCGCGTCCTCGGCGATGGCAAAGAGGGTCTGGTTGTCGGAGACGGTGGCCCCCCGCTCGACATTTTTCTCGGTCACCACCCCCGACACCGGGGCCGCGATGCGGCAGAAGGCGAGACGGGTGCGCCAGAGCTCGACATCGGCCTTGGCGACCTGGAATGCGGAGCGCAGCACATCCACTTCCGCCGCGGAGGCCAGCTCGTGGGCCTGAAGCTGCTCGGCCCGCAGAAAGGCCGCTTCGGCGTTGGCCAGCACGGCCTCGGCGCGGCCCAGCTGCGCCAAAGTCTCTCGGGCGTCGAGCTCCGCCATGAGATCCCCGGCCCGCACCCGGTCGCCCTCCTCCACGCGCAGCTGGAGGAGCGTGCCCGAGGTCTGCGAGTTCACGGGCACGACACGCAGCGCCTCGATCGGCGCGGTGACGGTCACGGACCGGGTCAGATCCCGAGGCGCGACCTCGGCGGCCGCGACCGGCATGGCCTGGGGAGAGCGGCCGCGTCCCGACGCCGCCGAGCCCGCATCCCGAGAACAGCCGACGGCGAGTCCAGCGGCGATAGCCGTCGCGCCCGCCAGGCCCATCCGGATCCATTTCGAGAGCTCTCGAATTCTTGTCATGGGAAGAGGATACCCCATGAGCCTGCGGGACGGGATCCGGCGCGGAATCGTCCTTCCGGTATCGGCGCACAAAGCGGATCAAGCTGAAGACCGGCGGCGCGAGCGAACGATTGCGCCTTCGCCGCTGCGGGATTAGGCTGGTCGCACCCTCCCCTCGTCCCACCGTTCCTTTCCGGGTTCCGCGGACCCGGAACCGTCGCACCTCATCCCAGGAGGTTGGAAGCCGTGAAACCCAATCGATCCGCAATCCTCGTCGCGCTCCTCGCCCTGGTCGCGTTGGCCGGCTGCGCAGGGGAACAGAAGCAGCAGGTCCTGACGGCCGAGAGCACGCCGCTCATCGCCCGAGAGGTCCTCTTCGGCAACCCCGACAGGGCCGCCGCCCGGATCAGTCCGGACGGGAACAGCATCTCGTTCCTCGCCCCGGTGGATGGGGTCCTCAATGTCTGGGTGGGCCCCGCCGAGGATCCCTCCTCGGCCCGGCCGGTGACCCACGATGCCGACCGCGGCATCCGCATCCACTTCTGGGCCTACGACGGCAAACATGTCGTCTTCCTGCAGGACAAGGGAGGGGACGAGAACTGGCGGGTCTACGCCGTGAACCTGGAGAGCGGGGAGACCCGGGACCTCACTCCCCTCGAGGGGGTCCAGGCGCGCATCGAGTCCGTGAGCCACCTCCACCCGGGCGAGATCCTCGTCTCGCTGAACGATCGGAACCCGCAGCTGCACGACATCTACCGCGTCGATCTCGCGACCGGGGATCGCAAGCTGGTGGAGCAGAACGACCAGGGATGGATGGGCTATGTCGTGGACGACGCGTTCCAGGTGCGGCTGGCCAGCCGTCTCACGCCGGACGGGGGCTCGGAGACTTTCCGCAAGATGGACGGCGCCTGGACGCCGTTCCTGAAGGTCGGCGCCGAGGACATGATGACCACCGGTCCCGCGGGCTCCGACAAGCCCGGGCAGACCCTCTACATGATGGACAGCCGCAACCGCAACACCTCCGCTCTCGTGGCCATCGACATGGAGAGCGGCGCGGAGAAGGAAATCGCCTCCGATCCCAGGGCCGACATCGACGCGGTGATGATGCACCCCGTCGAGAAGACCGTCGAGGCGGCCGCGTTCAATTACCTGCGCAAGGAGTGGAAGGTCCTCGACGACGCCGTACGGCCGGACCTGGAGTTCCTGCGCACGGTGGCCGACGGGGACATCGAGGTCACCTCGCGGACCCTGGACGACCGGCAGTGGATCGTGGTCTACCTTGTGGACGACGGCCCGGTGCGCACCTACCGCTACGACCGTGACGCGAAGAAGGCGGAGTTCCTCTTCACCAACCGCAAGGACCTCGAGGGGCTGCCCCTGGCCGGGATGCACCCGGTGGTGATCCCCACGCGGGACGGGCTCGAGATGGTGAGCTACTGCAGCCTGCCGGTCTGGTCCGATCCGGACGGAGACGGCAAGCCCTCCTCGCCGCTCCCCATGGTGCTGTGGGTCCATGGCGGGCCCTGGGCCCGCGATGCCTGGGGGCTCGACCCCTACCACCAGTGGTTCGCCAACCGCGGTTATGCGGTGCTCGCGGTCAATTTCCGCGGGTCGACCGGCTTCGGCAAGGAGTTCATCAACGCCGGCGATCGGACCTGGGGCACGAAGATGCACGACGACCTGATCGACGCCGTCGACTGGGCCGTCGCCCAGGGGATCGCCGACGCGGGCAAGGTGTGCATCGGGGGGGGCAGCTACGGCGGCTACGCCGCCCTGGCCGGACTCACCCTGACGCCGGACAGGTTCGCCTGCGCGGTGGACATCGTCGGCCCCTCGAACCTGATTACCCTCCTGGAGTCGATCCCGCCCTACTGGGCCCCGCTGCTCGAGATGTTCGCCACGAGGGTCGGGGACCCTCGCACCCCGGAGGGCCGGGCCCTGCTCACCGAGCGCTCTCCGCTCACCTATGTGGACAGGATCTCCAGGCCGCTTCTCATCGGCCAGGGGGCCAACGACCCGCGGGTCAAGAAGGCCGAGGCCGACCAGATCGTGGCCGCGATGGAGGCCAGGAACATCCCCGTCACCTATGTCCTCTACCCCGACGAGGGGCATGGCTTCGCGCGCCCCGCGAACAACCTCTCGTTCAACGCGGTGACGGAGGCCTTCCTGGGTCAGGTCCTGGGTGGAAGGGTGGAGCCCATAGGCGACGACTTCGAGGGATCCAGCATCCAGGTGGTCAAGGGCGGCGACTACATTCCCGGGCTGGCCGCGGTGCTGTCGCCGGCGGCAGGGGAGTAGTCCCTTCCCCCCTCCACGGAGGCGGCGGCCGGCGGGGACGGCGACGCCCCGCCGGCTGCCGGGGGCCTGTCCACCAGCGGCATCAGCGCCGGCGCCAGCGACTTGAGCAGCTGCACCGGGAGCGAGCTGGTGAACACATAGCGCGACGCCTCGGGGCCCGGCACATGGCAGGAGATCGTGCCGAAAAAGCGATCCCCGATCACGAACATGAAGGTGGCGGTGCGGTTCACCACACGCGAGGCGATGAGCCGGCCGCCGGCGCCGCGGGTCTCGAAGCGGTGATCGCCCGTACCGGTCTTTCCGCCGAGGGACAGAGCGCTCCCATCCGCCCGCAGAAAGGCCCGGTAGGCGCGCCGTGCCGTTCCGTTCTCCACCACATCCACCAGCGCCGCGCGGGCGACGCGGGCGACCTCGGGGGAGAGGACGCGCTGCGGCAGGGGCCTGCGCGCCTCGAAGACGATCTCGTAGGGCATGCCCTCGGCGAAGTGAAGGCGCGTCATGCGCCGCACGGGGAGCCGCATGCCGTCGTTCACCAGGATCCCCAGAAGATCGGCCAGCGCCGCGGGACGATCGGCCGAGCTTCCGATCGAGGTCGCGTAGGAGGGCACCAGGCTGTCGAAGGGGTACCCGAGGCGCTTCCACGACGCGTGGATCTTGCGAAACGCGTCCTCTTCGAGGATCGTGCGTATGCGCGTATCCTGGCCGCCCTTCTTGCCCGGCTCGAAGAGCCAGGCGTAGGCGGCCTGGCGCTCAGCTGCGCCGTCGGCCACCGCGTCGGACCAGGTGGCGGCCGGATGCTCCTCCAGGTACGCGAGAAGCCACAGCTCCAGCGGGTGGACCCCGGCCAGGTAGCCGCGGTCGGCGAGGTTGAACCTGTCCGGCCCGCAGGCGTCGAAGAGATCCCGTGCCAGCCTGTCCGTCACCGCGTACCCGGTGGGGTGGGCGCGCAGGAAGGCCGCGAGCGAATCCGGTCCCTCGGTGGGCCGCACCGAGCGGAAGAGCACGGCCAGCCGCTTCGGCGTGGGATGGATCCCCGCGATCACCTTCTTCAGGCGCCCCTGCGCCGTCTCCTGGCGGTGCTTGCGGTAGAACTCGAAGAGGAAGGTCTGCCCCTCCTTATCCGCGAAGCGCTCCAGGTACTCGCGACGCAGCGGGTGGTCCGCCCTCTCCAGGAGTCCCTCCGCGACCCCGGGGGCCTCGGCGGTGTGATACCTCACGATGTCGCGCATGAGGCGGATGAAGACCAGGTTCACCGAGTTGCGCAGCCCCGCGCGCACCGTGAGCACCTTTTCGTCGTCCTCGGCGTTGAAATTCACGAAGCTGTGCAGGCCGCCGCCGGTGAAGAACTGCTCCTGCGGGTCGGCCGGGTAGGCCCGGTTCATCGCGGACTCCAGCATGGCCGGGAGGGTGGTGTCGGAGGCGGAGACGAGGAAGGAGAAAGCCCAGCGGCGGATCGGGTCCCGGGCCTCGCTCCCTGCCTTGCGCAGCTCTGCGACGGGCCGTCCGGCATACTCCCCGTGCAACCCGGCGGCAAGCTCCAGGTAGCTCACGAGGGTACGGAGCTTGGCGGTGGAACCCAGATCCAGCTTGACCCCTTCGTTGATGTCGAACGGCTGGTCCAGGTTGTCCGCCTGTACCCGCAGGAGGTTCCCCTCGGGCGTGCTCTCGAAGAGGGTGAAGCTGTAGACCACCGCGGCCGGATCTCCGCTCGAGAGCAACCGGAACTCGCGCAGGCCCAGCGAGTCCGCGAAGGTCGGCTCCTTGAGGCGCCCCAGCATCCGCGTGACCAGCTTCTGGGTCGGCCCGTCCAGGGTGCTGTGCACGGTGAGGTCCAGCCGGTCCAGGGTGTAGAGCTGGTCCACCCCGGTGAGCCTGAGCAGCCGGGCGCGGATTGCGTTGGTGGCCTTGCGCTCGACGAAGGAAGGCCGGATCCGCTTCGGCTCGCCCTCTCGGAAACGCAGCTTCACCTGCAGGGCGGCCTCGCAGAGCTCCGGGGAGATGAGACCCCGCTCCCCGAGGAGGCGCAGGTAGCTGTCGGTGTCGGCGCGAAGCGCCTCGCGGTTCGAGACGAGGTAGGTGGTGGGACGGCGGTGCGCGACGAAGAGAGCGAGCACCTGCTTGTAGGCTTCGGCCCGGCGGGCCAGGGTCCCTGCCGGGGCGCCCTCCCCGCCGGCCTCGATGCCGCTCAGGAGGCGCATGACCTCCTCCAGGTCCGCGTCGAACCATGCCCAGAGGCCGTCGCCCAGTCCGCGGACTTCCCCGTAGCCCCTGATGGCGGCCAGGGGCACGGAGTTGATGTAGTCGCGCACGATGTCGCGCCGGGCCTGGATCGTGTTCCGGCCTCCGCTGTAGGCACGCAGGCTCGCGGCCAGCATCTGTTTGAGTTTGTCGGCCGGCGAGGCGGTGCGCCCCTCGTTGGTGTGGCGATACTTCTCGATCTGGGTGGCCAGGGTGCTGCCGCCGGCCCGGGGCCGGTCGATCCCGATGGCGTTGAGCCCCAGGTCGACGGCGGCCAGGGTCAGTCGGTCCCATTCCACGGCGGGGTTGTGGTAGGGAAACCGATCGTCCAGGAGCTCGCGGTTTTCGATGAAGAGCAGGGTGCGCACGACCAGGGGCGGGATGGAATCGAAGTCCGCGCAGATGCGTTCGGGGAAACGCAGGCCGTAGAGCGGGCGCTCCTCCCGGTCCAGCACGCGGAGCCCTGCCCGGGTGTCCGTCGGGTAGACCGCGTAGAACCCCCGGCGGGTGAGAGCGAGGAGCTCCGGAGACATGCGCGCCTGTCCGGTCACGACAAGGTCCCGCGCGGCCAGGGTCTCCGCGATCTGCGGAATGAAGGCATAGCCGCGGCGCAGGTCGAAGGGTCCGCCGGCCGGGTAGCTCACCGAGTCGGTGGGGCCGGGTGCGAAGCGGTAGGTGAGCCGGGCGGCGTAACGCGCGAGGACGCGTGACTGGAACCTGGATGTGCGTCCTTCATCCCAGAGCCCCAGGGCCACGGCCGCGGCCGCCGCCACGATTGTCGCCGCCCACCAGTAGCGCAGGCAGCCTCCACGCCCGGCGGCCCCCGCCCCCGGCCGCCCCGATGCGCCGGGAGGTTCCCCCTGTCCCGTCCCGTCCAGGTCAGCGTCCTCCACCATAATCCTCTGTCGGACAACCGGTTGAATCCAGTGCCCGTCCCTCGGCTTGCCGCTCCCCGGGCAATTCCGATCTGAGGCTACCAAAGTCCTGCAATCTTGCTAGAAATCCCGCAAGTCCCACCGGGAGTTGCCGAAGACAGACTCCATGTCGCGCAAGGGGCGCGATCTTACTGCAAAAAACCAGACTGCATCAGGAGACTCCGGGATGAAGACGATCCACGCGTTCACCCTGGGCATCGGCATATTGGCCGTTGCCCTGACTCCGATTCTCGCTTCCGCGGCCAGCGACAGCAAGACGGTGACTCTCAATGCCACCGTGTCTGCCCGGGCGAAGCTCACCATCTCTCCGACCACGATCCACTTCCCGGACGCCGACCCCGATGTGCTGAATCCCATCCCGGCCAACGAGAATTCCGTCTCCGTGCAGGCCAACATCCGGACGGGCGCCGCCGGTGTGGCCACCCTCACCTGTCTCGCCAACGGCGACCTGACCAGCGGCACCGATCTGATCGGCATCGACAATGTCACCTGGACGGCGGGCGGCGCCGGGTACCTGGCCGGCACGATGAGCGCGAGCGTCGGGCAGTCGGCGGGAAGCTGGACGGGATCCGGATCCTACGGCGGAAGCTTCAACTTCTTCCTGGCGAACTCCTGGTCCTACAGTGTCGGCAACTACACCCAGGATGTCGTCTACACCCTCACTGCTCCGTAGTCGGAACCGTGGGGGGGCGGACCGTGCCATGTCGGGGAACAGCTGCGGCCGCACGGCCGGTTGCCGTCTTGCGAAGCATGCAAGGCCGCGGCCGGCGTGTGCCGGCCAGGGCAATACGGGCCGGTCTGGCGGTCTGGCTGTGCGTGGGGATGGCGGCGGTCTCGATGGCCGGACCCGTCACGCTCACCGTCACCGGCAGCGTGGACTTTCCCGATGAGAGCCCCGATCTGGCCCCCGTTTTGGGCCCCGAGGACATTCAAGTGGAGGTGCGGGCCCTGGCCGTGCCTGGGTCTCCCTGGATCCTGACCATCATCGCGGACTCGGACCTGATGTCGGGTACCAGCGCGATCCCGATTGGGGAGATCACCTGGACCGCGTCTCCGAGCCCGCCCTTCCAGGCGGGTACCCTCTCCACGGTGGTGCCCTCGGTGCTCGGCTCCGGGTTGAGTCACTTCACCGCGCTCCTCACCCTCAGTTTCTACCTCCGCAATTCCTGGAGCTACGAACCGGGGCATTACGCCGCCACGGCCACCTTGACCCTTTCGTCGCCATGACCCGCATCACGAGTCACGAACCCTGAGGTCATCATGCGAGACAGATTTCTGCTCCTGACTCTCGGCGTCCTGCTGGGACCGGCCCGGCCCGCGCAGGCCGATCTCTCGATCGATGTGTCGCCCGTCCGGTTCGAGCTGCAGGCCGAGCCGGGCTCCGAGTACACCGACGCGGTGCGGGTCCAGAACATCGGGTCCGAGGCCCTGCGCCTGCGGGCCTATGTGGAGGACTGGCATCTCGACGAGGAGGGCACCCCTCTCTTCGAGCCGGCCGGGACCACCAAGGCCTCCGCCTGTCCCTGGATCGCCCTCGCGCCGGCCGACTTCCTCATCGGGCCGGGCCAGACCCAGCATGTGCGATTCACCCTGCA
>CAZWKH010000005.1:0-24562 GCA_964633885.1 uncultured bacterium
GGTCCATCGTTCATCATTTCGTTGATTGGGGAACTGTTTCGACAGGAAGGGAGGATGCGGCATGCGCACGCGCGCGACCAGGACCCCGCCCCCGCTCGCGGACACCATCCACGAACTGGAGCCCCTCGACGAACTCGCCGCGATTTTCGCGTCCCTGGGCAGCGCCCCCCGGCTGCGCCTCCTCTTCCTCCTCTACCACGACCCCGACCGGACGGTCGGGGAACTGGCCGGGATGCTGGGGATCTCCGTCTCCGGGGTCTCCGCGCACCTGCGCAGGTTGCGCGAGGCCAAGCTGGTCTCCTGCCGGCGCGACGGGCAGACCGTCTGCTGCGCGCTCGCCTCCGGGAGCCGGCACATCCGCGCGTTGCGCACCATGTTCCGCGAGATCACCGAAGAAACGGGCTGCTGCTGAATCGCCCGGGGAGAGGTTCGTCATGGAATCGAAGGACATCAGGGATTCGGTACGGGACGCCTACGGGCGCATCGCGCGCGCGACCGGAAGCGAGGGGGCCTGCGGCTGCGGTCCTTCCTGCTGCGGCGGCGGCAACGCCGATGCCTTCGCGCGGGGACTCGGCTACGCGAGCGACGATCTGGCCGCGCTGCCGGAGGGGGCCAACCTGGGACTCTCCTGCGGCAACCCCACCGCGCTCGCCGCGCTGCGTCCGGGCGAGGTCGTTCTCGACCTGGGGAGCGGGGCCGGCCTCGACGCGTTCCTGGCCGCGGGCCGGGTCGGGCCCGAAGGCCGGGTCATCGGGGTGGACATGACCCCCGAGATGGTCTCCAAAGCGCGGGCGGCGGCGGTCGCGGCGGGGATCGGCAATGTCGAGTTCCGGCTCGGCGAGATCGAGAACCTTCCCGTCGCCGACGCCTCGGTGGACGCGGTGATCTCGAACTGCGTCATCAACCTCTCGCCCGACAAGGGGCGCGTCTTCCGGGAGATCGCGCGGGTTCTCAAGCCGGGGGGCCGTGTGGCCGTCTCGGACATGGCGCTCCGGCAGCCGCTCCCCGAAGCGGTCCGCGAGGACATCCTCGCCTACGCGGGTTGCGTGGCGGGAGCCGTCCTGATCGAGGAGTACGCCGAGCTGATGCGCGCGGCCGGGCTCGTCGACATCCGCGTGGAGCCGAAGTCGGGCGCGAACCCCCTGGGAGAGGTCCAGGACCCGCTCTACCGCAGGGTGCGGGACGGCCTGCCCGAAGGCGGGGATCCCCTGGACTATGTGGTGAGCGTGGATGTCCGGGCGACGGCGGGCCCCCGCGGGGGGACGGTCACTTCCTGAAGCTCCAGAGCTTGTTGGCCGCGAAGTTGACCGGCATCACGCAGGCGATGGCTGCGAGCTGGCTCGCGTTGGGGGGGAGGTGGAGCCGCTTCAGGCAGATCGAGAACACGATGAGGTTCGCGCCGTAGGCGAGGAGGCTCACCGTGAAGAAGCGGGGCAGCTCGCGCCGCACGGCCCCCGAGGAGCGGAAGGTCCAGCGGCGGTTCAGGGCGTAGTTGGTCAAGACGGAGACGACGAAGCCCAAGGCGTTCGCCAGGTACTTGGCCCCCAGCGGCGAGCCGCCGCGCAGGGCCTCCCATCCGAGCAAGGCCAGGTTGAAGACGGCGAGGTTCACGACCACGCCGCTCGCGCCGACCAGGCCGAACTTCACGAACTCGCGAAGCCCGCGATGTCGCCCCCGCTCCGGAAGTGCGTGAATCTCGAGCCTCCACACCGCATCAAGCGGTCAGAATCCGGGCCGCCTCCTCCCTGTCCACATCCAGAATATAGTCGATTCCGGAGATGCGCGCCGCGTCCTCGGTGAGCGCGGCGAGATCGCCGCGATCGATGTAGTTGCAGGCGAACTTCCGGCTCCCCGCCATGAGCTGGCGCAGACCCTGGGCGAGGCGCTCGTAGTAGGTGTAGAGGCCGATGGCCCCGGTCGGCAGGCGCTCGAACCCGGCGTCGCCCAGCTCGCGCCGCAGGTCGGCCGCGGTGACGAAGATCTCGTCCCGGGTCGTGCCGAACCGCTCGACATAGACCGGAATCATGCCCTGGTCGATGGTGCGGCCGATGGTCTTCCCCACCATGACCGCGGCGATGGGACCGCGGGCCATGCCGACCAGCTTCACGAAGGGCGCGCCGAGGGCCAACCCCTTGAAGATCTGGTCCTCGAAGGTGAACCCTCCGGCCACCGCCAGCGGCGGCACGTATTCCTTGCGGTCGGCGAGCTGCTTCGCGTAGCGGTAGAGGAGCGAATGCAGCTCGACCGGCGGAACCCCCCACTCGTTCATCATCCGCCAGGGGCTCATGCCGGTTCCGCCCCCGGCGCCGTCCACGGTCAGGAGGTCGATCTTGTACTTGGACGACCACTTGATCGCGCGCGCCAGATCCGCGGGGCGGTAGGCGCCCGTCTTGAGGAACACATACTTGGCCCCCGCCTTGCGCAGCTCCGCCACGCGGCCGGCAAACCCTTCCTCGTCCACCATGCCCACCCGCGAGTGCCGCTCGAACTCCGTGAACGCGCCGTGCTCGAAGGCCTGGATCACATGGGGATCGGTGGGGTCGGGCAGGACGATGTACCCGCGCTTGTGGAGGAGCTGGGCCTTGGCGAGGTCGCGGATCTTCACCTCGCCGCCGATGTCCTTCGCGCCCTGCCCCCACTTGAGCTCCACCGCCTGGACGCCCAGCTTCTCGATGGCGTACTCCTGGGTGCCCAGCCGCGTGTCCTCGATGTTGGCCTGCACCACGATGGCCCCGTAGCCGTCGCGCTGATGGTCCTTGTAGAGCCGCACGCGGTTCTTGAGATCCACCGTGTCCACCACCCGCCCGCCCTTGATCACGGCCTCCGGGTCCATGCCCACGACATTTTCGCCGATGGTGAGCCCGGTGCCGGCCAGCGCGGAGCCGATGGCGATGCCGTCCCAGTTGTTCTTGGCCACATTGGTGGAGCCGATCCCGGGGATGATCCAGGGCAATCGGAACTTGATCCCCCGGTCGTGGCCGAACACGACCTCCAAGTTCACCTTGGGAAAGATGGCCTTGTCGGAGTCCGCCGGGACGCCGTGGGCGCCGACCGCGGTGCCCATGATGTTGAAGTGGGAGTAGTCGACCGGATAGTCCTTCTCCGCCGCCGTCGTGATCACGCCGAAGGGCTGTGGGTAGATGACCTCGTGGCCCCGGTAGGCCGACTTGCCGATCTCGCACATGCCGACGCATCCGTCGACGCAGGTCACGCACATCCCCGAGGCCGGGACGATCGACGCCTCGGTGCGGTTCTTGGTGAGGGTTGCCGCCGAAGAGTTGGTTCTGGACAGGGACATCGCGCTCTCCTTAACGCCTCGTCTCGCAGGCCACGCAGGGTTTCATGTAACACATCATGTCGTCGAACTGCTCTTTGTCCAGGCAGGGCGGCGACAGGTTGGCGCAGCCGCCGCAGATCGCCTTGTCGGGATCGGTGTAGGTGCACCGGAGCTGGCAGGCGGGGCAGACGAACATGCACGCGCCGCACTGGCGGCACACCTCCGAGTGCCGGTCGAAGGGCGTGCCGATGCGCCGGTGCTCGCCGCGCCCGGCGAAGCCGATGGCCCCGGCCGCCATCTGCTCCGCGCAGATGCGCACGCAGAGCCCGCAGAGAATGCAGTCGTCATGTTCCTGGCGGAACCGCTGCCGGCGGACGCCGTGCTCGGAGGCGAGGTCCTGGATCACCTTCGACTGCGGGCAGGTGGCCAGCAGGAGCTCGATGATCATCCGGCGCGCCCGCACGACCCGAGTGGATGCGGTGCGGACCTTGAGCCCCTCCTCCACGGGATAGGTGCAGGAGGTCACGAGGCGGGCCTTCGGCCCCTCGCCGATCTCCACCACGCAGAGACGGCAGGCCCCGTAGGGAGTGAGCCCCTCCATGTGACAGAGGGTCGGGATCGGGAAACCGAGGAACCGGGCGACCTCGAGCAGCGTGGCGCCGCGCTCGACCTCGGTCTCGAGTCCGTTGACGGTGATCTTCATCGCTTGCTCTCCCCCTCTCCGGTCCCGACCAGCTCGGCCGCGCCGCGGTTCCGCTCCGTAAACGCGAGGTCGCAGCGCAGGCACCGCCGGGCCTCGCGGGCAGCGTCGTGCACCGAGAGCACTTTCTCCACCTCCTCGAAGCTGTCCCGCCGCGAGCGGCTGGGGAGCCGCGGGGTCTCGACCCGGGCACCCTCCGCGCTCTCGCCCGAAACCGGAGCGGCCGGCTCCAGGTAGATCCCGGGCAGCCGCGCCCTCGAGGGCTGGCGCAGCGGCTCCCCGCGCAGGTACCGCTCGATCATCACCGCCGCCCGCTTCCCGGCGGCGATGGCGTCCACCACGGTGTTGGGGCCGGTGACCACATCGCCCCCCGCGAAGACGCCCGGGCGGTTGGTGAGCAGCGTCTCGCGGTCCACCTTGACCGTCCCCTGGCCCGTGGTCTCGACGCGGTTGGCGCCGGCCACGGAGATGCAGTCGGTGTCGGAGCCCTCGCTGATGGCCACGATGAGGGTGTCGAGCGGGATCACGCGCTCGCTGCCCGCCACCGGCACCGGAGCGCGCCTCCCGCTGGCGTCGATCTCCCCGAGACGGTTGGTGACGCACTCGATCCCGGCCAGGAGGCCGCCCTGGGCGAGGATCCGCACGGGCGCGGTGAGCGGCTCGATGCGCACCCCCTCCTCCCGCGCCGCCTCCACCTCCTCCGCAAAGGCGGGCATCTCGTTTTGCGAGCGGCGGTAGTAGATCGTCACCTCGGTGACGCCCTTCTGGCGCAGCGCCATCCGGGCCGCGTCCACCGCCGAGTTCCCGCCGCCGACGACGCCGACGCGCCCGCGGGCCAGTTCCCTGCCCTCCATGTTGAACGCCTTGAGGAACCGGATGGACGGGAGCACGCCTTCCGCGTCCTCGTTGGGGAGCCCCAGCGCCAGGCTCTTGTGCGCGCCCAGGGCGACGAACACCGCCCGGAACCCGGAGGCGAACAGGTCGTCGAGAGTCACATCGCGCCCGAGCATGGTGCTGCACTGGACGGTGATGTTCTCGTCGAGGATCGACGCGATCTCCCTGCGCACCACCTCCCGCGGGAGGCGGTAGCCCGGGATGGCGCTGAAGAGCATCCCGCCCGGCTCCGGGTCCGACTCGAACACGGTCACGCGATAGCCGCCCAGCGAGAGGTAGTGGGCGGCGGTGAGCCCCGCCGGCCCCGCGCCCACCACCGCCACCTGCGGCGCCCCCTCGTCCGCCGGCGCGCGACGGCGCGGCCGGAAGCTCATCGGGTCCGAGCGGTCGGTGATGAAGCGCTTCAGGGCGCGGATGGCCACCGGCTGCGCGCCGGAGGCCCCCGCGCGGCAATGCTCCTCGCAGGGATGGTTGCAGACCCGCGCGCACACCGAGGGGAAGGGGTTCGCCTCGCGGATCGCCTGGTAGGCCAGGTCGTATTCGCCGCGCGCGATGTGGGCGACATAGCGCCAGGCCTCGGTGCCGATCGGGCAGGATGCCTGGCAGGGCGCGCCCACCAGCTCGCTGCAGACCAGCGCGTCGCAGCGCTTCGCGGTGATGTGCCGCTCGTACTCCTCGCGGAAGTACCGCAGCGTCGAGAGCACCGGGTTGGCCGCGGTCTGGCCGAGACCGCACATCGTGGTGTCCTTCACCACCTGGGCCAGTTCCTCCAGCAGGTCGAGCTGGTCGAGAGTGCCCCGGCCGCCGGTGATGTCGTCCAGGATCTCCCACATTCTCTGGGTGCCCTTGCGGCAGGTGAAGCACTTGCCGCAGGACTCGTCCTTGAGGAAGTTCATGAAGTACCTGGCGACATCCACCATGCAGGTGCGCTCGTCCATGACGATCATGCCGCCCGAGCCCATGATGGAGCCGGCCTCGGCGAGGCTGTCGTATCCCACCCGCAGGTCGAAGCGCGCGGCGGGGATGCACCCCCCGGAGGGCCCGCCGGTCTGCACGGCCTTGATCCTGCCGCGCCCGGGCGGGCCGGCGCCGATGCCGTTGACGATCTCGCCCAGGGTGACGCCCATGGGCACCTCGACCAGGCCGGTGTTCTTCACCTTGCCGACGAGGCTGAAGATCTTGGTGCCGGAGTTGTTCGTGGAGCCGGTGCGCGCGAACTGAGCGCCGCCCATGGCGAGGACCACCGGCACATTGGCCCAGGTCTCGACATTGTTGATCGCGGTCGGCCGGCCCTCGATGCCCCGCTGCACCGGGAAAGGCGGCCGCTGGCGGGGCTCACCCATCTTCCCCTCGATCGAGCGGATGAGCGCGGTCTCCTCCCCGCAGACGAAGGCGCCGGCGCCCCGCACGAGCTGGACCTCGAAGTCGAAGCCGGTGCCCAGGATGTCCCGGCCCAGGAGGCCGAGGTCGCGGGCCTGGCGCAGCGCGATGATGAGGTGCTTGATGGCCAGGGGGTACTCGTTGCGGACATAGAGCACGCCCTCGGTGGCGCCGGTGGCGAAGGCGCCGACGAGCATTCCCTCCAGGACGGCGTGCGGGTTCCCCTCCAGGACGGCCCGGTCCATGTAGGCGCCGGGGTCTCCCTCGTCCGCGTTGCAGACGAGGAACTTGCCCTTCCCGTCCGGGGCCTGGGCGAGCATCTCCCACTTGCGGCCGGTGGGGAATCCGGCTCCGCCGCGGCCCCTCAGGCCGGAGGTCTTGATCTCCTCCAGCACCCAGGCCCGGTCGCCCCGTTCGAGCGCGTCCACGAAGGCCGTGTAGCCGCCCGCCCGCAGCGCGCTGCGGATCCGGATCGGGTCCACCTTCTCGCTGCGGGAGAGGATCGTGCGGGTCTGGCGCGCGAAGAAGGGAACCTCGTCCTGCCGCCGCACGGGATCCCCCGTCTCCGGATGGCGGGGCAGGAGCTCCTCGACCACCTCGCCGCGCGCCACCGCGGCGACGATGGCCGCCATGCCCGCGATGTCCACCCGCGGGTAGAAGGTGCGCTGCGGCTCGACGAGCACCGAGGGCTCCATCTCACAGAAGCCGTGGCAGCCCGTGATGCGCAGAAGGACCTGCTCGGCCAGGCCCCTGGCGAGCAGCTCCCGCTTGGCGACGCGGATCAGGTCGTTGGCCCCGCTGGCCTGGCCGCAGGTGCCCGCGGAGATCACGATGACCGGCGCGCTCGGGTCGACCCCGGCCAGCAAGCTCTCCCGGTAGGCCCTGAACTCCTTGACGGATCCCAGTCTCTCCATGGACTTGCGCTCCCGATCCCCTACCGCCGGCCGCGGGGCCGAAGGCGGGGATTCGTCGTCGTCACGCGTTGATTCCGGTCAGGTCGAGCATGTGGCCCCGGCACCCGCGCCGCGAGCAGATCTGCACCACGCCGCCTCCCCGTACGATCATGGGCACCATGGGCGCGCCGCAGTCCACGCAGTCCCCGGCGCCGCTCAGGTGCCCGTGGCAATGGGGACAGAAGAAATCCACCACGGTGTCGGGCGGAACCTCGTGCTCGGAGCGGATGCTGTAGGAGCCGTAGAGGGCGGAGAGGAGCAGCGCTCCGTGCCGGTCGCCGAAGGAGATCGTCACCCGGATCGAGGGGTGCTCGTCGATGAGCTGCGTCGCGTCCATCAGGTTGTGATTGCATCGCGCGCAGCTCACCTCGACCGGGAAGATGCGGGCGTCCGTCTTGATGTCCACCCGGTCCAGACCCTCCCGCGTGCGATCCAGGATCCCCTTCACCGACCCCGGGGTCACATTGGAGAAGTAGTGGCCGTCCACGACCACGATGGGACCGAGGGCGCACCCGCCCAGGCAGTTCTGCGTCTCGTAGGTGATCTCCCGGTCCTCGGTGGTCGCCCCCACCGGAACCTGGAGCTGGCGCTGCAGCTCCTCGTCGATGCGCGGCGCCCCCCGCACATGGCAGGCGGTGCCCATGCAGCAGGTGACGAGGTGCTTGCCCCGCGGCTGAAGGCTGAACCAGCGGTAGAAGGTCGCCACGCCGTAGATGTCCACCAGCGAACGGCCGGTCTTCTCCGCGACGGCCCGGAGCGACTCCTCCGGCAGGTAGGAGTACTTTCCCTGGATCTCCTCCAGGATGGCGATCAGCTCGCCCCGCTCGCCGCGATGCTTCTCGATGATGGCGCCGATGTCGCTCATGGTTCCTGCCTCGTTGGGGGTGACGGCCGGCCGGGAGTCCGCCGCCCCGCGGTCGCTCCAGGCGTAGGAGGCGCAGTGCCAGACTCCGCCGTCGGGCCGGGGGAGGGTGCAGCCCCGGCGTTTCTCGCAGGAGCTGCAGAGGTCCTCATGGGGATGCGGCTCGGGGTCGCGGGGGAGATCGCCGGGCGAGGCTCCAGGGCGCGTGGGGTCGTCTTCGGCCATCGGTTGCTCCTTGGAACACCTGCCGTGTCGCCGCGCGGGGCTTGGGGGGCGCCCCGTGAGCGGATCGCACCGGGACCGGGGCAATCCGCACCACTCTCCGCCCGTTCCTTCCGCAAGAGCCATGCCATGGCCTTCATGCCGTGCTTACTTCAATTTTGTCGGAATGGTAGCTGATATGGCATGAACCGCAAAATGCCCGCTGGATCCTGCGCAGAGGGGCGGATCAGGGGTTTCCGGGCCGCCCGGCGGGTGCTTCAGGGGCCGTACCGCCCCGCCGAGGCATCGGAGCGTTTCTCCCCAGCGGGGAAATTCGCCCCAGCTTCAGCCGGCCGGAGTCTCGCGGGGCCGGAGCTTTTCGCGGAGGGTCTTGCGGTCGATGCCGAGGATCCGCGCCGCCTGGGTCCGGTTTCCGCCCACGCTCTGGAGGACCGTCTTGATGTGTTGCACCTCGACCTCGGCCAGGCTGCGCTCCGCCCCGCCCCCCCGCAACACCGAGTACCGCATGAGCGGGGGGAGATCGCAGACATCCAGAGTGTCGCCCTCGCCCATCACCACCAGGCTCTGGAGAACATTCTCCAGCTCACGGACATTGCCGGGCCAGGTGTAGTCGTGCAGGGCGCGCAGCGCTGCCGGGGAAAAGACCGGGGTGGGCCGCCCCGACTCCTCGGCGAACTTCCGCGCGAAGTGATCGACCAGGATGAGGATGTCGTCGCCCCGGTCCCGCAGCGGCGGGAGCGCGATCGAGATCACATTGAGGCGGTAGTAGAGGTCCTCGCGGAGCACACTCTTCTCGAGGAGGGTGAGAGGATCGCGGTTGGTCGAGGCGACGATGCGCACATCCACCTTGCGGCTGCGGGTGGTGCCGACCATGCAGATCTGCTTGTCCTGCAGCACACGCAGGAGCTTGACCTGCATCGCGGGCGAGGTCTCGCTGATCTCGTCCAGGAAGATCGTCCCGCCGTCGGCGGTCTGGAAGAACCCCGCGCGCGACTCGGAGGCGCCGGTGAAGGCCCCCTTCACATAGCCGAAGAGCTCGCTCTCCAGGAGTCCCTCCGGGATCGCGCCGCAGTTGACGGCCACGAAGGGGGCGGAGGAGCGCGGACCCGAGTAGTGGATGGCCCGGGCGATCAGCTCCTTGCCGGTGCCGCTCTCCCCCGCGATGAACACGGTGGCGGAGCTGGCGGCGGCCTTCGCGACTGCCTTGAGCACGGGCCGCATGACCTCCGACTCGCCCAGAAGCCCATGGTGGCCGCGCGTGACCGATGCCGCGCGCGGCCGGGCCGCGCGACGCAGCCGCTGCCGCTCCAGTGCCTCGCCCACGGCCGCCAGCAGCTCGGCGTCGCCGCAGGGCCGCACGATGTACTCGGCGGCGCCGCACTTGATCGCCGCCACCGCCGCCTGGACCGTTCCTTCGCCGGCGACCACCACGACCTCCGCGTCGGGGTGGTTCTCGCGGACGTGCCGGACGAGGGCCATCTCCTCCGTGGCGGACCCCGCGCTCTCCACGACCACCAGGTCGATCGACGCGGACTCGAGAAGGCGGAGCGCCTCGTCGGTGCCCTTGGCGGTGAACACGGTGCGGTCCGGCCCGGCCAGCACGCGCTCCAGCCTCTCGCGCGCGGGACCGGCGCCGGCCAGGGCCAGGATACAGAGACTGTCGGTCACGGACGGAGTCCCTCCGGTGACGGCCGGCCCCCCGACCGGGGAGAACCGCCCCACCGGTGGCCAACTTACGCCCCCTGCCCGCGCCCGGCAAGGCGCGGTTGGGACGCGTATCGCCCATCGGACATCCGTGTATCCGCGGGCATACCAGGTCCGCCGGCGGCCGCGCGTCGCGTCGGACCCCGCCGAGATTCCCTCACGCTAACTCACTCTCGGGGCGCGAGTTGCGGGGCTGATCGGGGTGCGCCGCCCAGCCCGTCCACCTGGCACCGCCCATGCAATCAGGGGGGGGCGAACCACCTGGGAGGTGCGCCATGAACCAAGCTCACATCACCGTTCGCAAGGCGTTCGCCGCCGCTTTCACCTTCGCCGCCCTCGGCCTGGGGGGGTGCTACTCGTGGAGCCGCCAGGATGAGCCTCTGGATACCGTCCTGGCGGCGCACGAGGGGAAACAGGTGCGGATCACCGTGCAGCGATCGCCCTCGATCGAATCCCTCTGCGTGATCGACTGCCCGCGCATCGAGGGCGACTCCCTCATCGGATACATGGTCCGTCCGGGGGAGGACTCCGGGTTCAGGGACGACCGTTCGACCTGGATGCGCGAGGAGGTGAAGGTACCCTTCTACGCGGTGCGCGAGGTTCGCGTGTACCAGTTCAGCGCGGGCCGGACGACCCTGCTCGTTGCCGGGGCGGGATTGACCGCGCTCATCGTCGCCGCCGCCACCGAGGACGAGACCTACGAGCCGCCGCCCAGCAGCGGAGACGGCTGGGGAGACGGAGGAGCGATCAGCTGTCCCGTGGTCTGGAGCTGGGACGGGGCGGGATGGCGGCTCGACTCGGGGACCTTCGGCGGGGCCATCGCCCGGGGCCTGAGCCGCACCGACACCGACAATCTCGAATTCGTCCGGCCGGAGCGCGGCGCGATCCGGCTTCGCATGGGAAACATCCTGGACGAGACCGAACATGTCGACGCGGTCCGGCTCCTGCGCGTCGAGCACGCGCCCGAAGTGTGCGTGGCCCCGGACGGCGAAGGGCGGATCCACACGCTGGGGACTCTCGTTCCGCCCGCGCGGGCCAGGGACTTTGCCGGCCGCGATGCGATCGCCGCGGTTCGCGAGCGCGACGGTCTCCAGTGGGAGTCGTATCCCACGGTGCGCGACACCTCGGACCGCGCCGCGGTACGCGACGGCCTGGAGCTCGTCTTCCCCCGTCCCGCCGGCGCGCTCCGGGCCAAGCTCGTTGTGGACGGCAACAACACGGTGTGGTCGAACGGCCTCATGCGCAAGCTCATCGCCTCCCACGGGCGTGAGACCGGACTCTGGTACGCCTCGCTCGCGGACCCTTCGGTGCGGGCCGGAACCGAGACGGTGATGCGGGAGGGCTACCTCACCGTGCTGGTGCGCACGGCGTCGGGTTGGCAGGCCCAGGGCACGATCCGCGAGGCGGGCCCGGAGGTACAGAAGCGCCAGGTAATCGTGCTCGACCTGGCGGGAGTGAGCGGCGACTCGGTGCGCGTGCGGCTGGAAACGATTCCCTCGTTCTGGCTCGTGGACCGGGTCGCGCTCGACGCTTCGGCGGACCGGCCGATCGTCCAGCGGGAACTGCGTCTGGCGGAGGCGACCGACGGCGCCGGGCGCGATCTCCGCGCGACGCTCGCCGCGGCGGACGGCACGGAGTTCACGATGGAGACCGGGGACGCGGCGATGCTGACATTCGCAGACGAGCCCCGCACGCCGGGCACGGCGGCCAGCTACCTGTTGCGCGCGACCGGGTGGTACCGGGTGCATACGCCGGAGACGGGCGATCCCGACACCGCGCTCCTCCGGCGACTGGCCACGGAGCCGTTCGCGGCCTCGCGGACGGCCACCGCTCGCCTCAACGAGGCGCTTCGCGCGCTGGCGGAGGCGACCCCATGAACGGGCGACCCGTGTGGATCACCGGGGTGGGCGTGGTCAGCGCGGCGGGATCCGGCGCCGGCGAGCTGCGTGCGCTCCTGGAGTCGGGAAAGAGCGGCGTCCGGTCGCGGCCCGAATTGGGCGGCCGCCTCGCCGGACGCGCTCCGGATCCACCGGCCTCGGGTCACGCCCGGCGACTCGACCGGAGCGCGCGTCTCTTCCTCGCCGCCGCGTGCGAGGCGTGGTCGGAGGCGGGCCTGGACGGAGTCGCCCTCGACGGAGATCGCTGCGTCCTGATCGAGGGCTCCTCGCTGGGCCCCATGGCCGACCTGCTCGACGCGCACGCGGCGTGCTCCGCCTCGGGGCCGCCCGCCCGCGGCATCCTCACCTTCATGACCGGCGCCGGGGGGGCGGCATTCGCACAAGAGCGGGAGCTTCACGGATCCGTGCTCCACCTCTCCGCCGGGAGCGTTTCCGCAGCCTGCGCCGTGGGCGAGGCGTGCGGCAAGATCGCCCTCGGAGAGGCCGACCTTGGCGTTGCCGGCGGCGCGGAGTGTCCGCTTCACCCCGATGTGGTCGAGACCTTCGCCGCCGCGGGGATCCTCGCCGGAGCGCAGGGCGGCGACCCGTCGTGTCGCCCCTTCGACGCGCGTCGTGACGGAACGGTCCTCGGCGAGGGCGCCGCCGTGTTCATCCTGGAGGCGGAGGATCATGCGAGGCGCCGCGGAGCGACCTGCGGCGTTCGCGTCGCGGGGTTCGGCCTGACCTGCGAGGCACACTCGATGGTGGCCCCCGATCCCCAGGGAACCGGGGTGGCGCGCGCGGTGATGAAGGCGCTGGGCGGCGCTTCCCCCGCCGGCATCGACTGGATCAAGGCGCACGGCACAGGGACGAGGGCGGGTGATGAGGCGGAATGCCGAGGACTGGCCACCGTCTTCGGCGATCGCCTCGCGGCGATCCCGCTCACCGCGCTCAAGAGCACGCTCGGGCACTGCCTTGGCGCAAGCGGGGCGGTGGAGATGGCCGGGTGCGTCCTCGCGATGCGCGCGGGGTTCGTACCGGCGGCTCTCGGCAGCAAGGAATTGGATCCCGCGCTTCCAGAGATTCGCCTGGTGCGCTCGCCGGAACGAGGCAGGGCGCGGTCCGCGCTCCTCCTGTCCGAGAGCTTCGGCGGGCGGTGCGCGGCGCTGGTGCTCGCCATGGGGGCATGATGGGGGCGTAGCCCAGCGGTCGGTTACTTTGGCCTCTTGGGTGTCCGCTCCATCTCGCGCAGCATGCAATCGGTCAGGACTTCCGTCTCGGAGACATCGTGCGCCTGGAGCCGGTCGATGAACTGGGCGGTGTTCCGGCGCAGCCTGGTCAGGGGCTCTGTGATGAGCGCCCGGCATTCCCGGATCAGCTCGTGGAGATCCGCCATGAGCGCCCGGTGCTCGAGAAGCAACGCCTCAGCGCGCTTCTCATGCTCGGGAGCGCAGCGCTCGACGAGAAGGGCGAGCCCCTTCCCGCCCTCCTCGTGGAGGAAATGGGAATCCAGCTTGCGACGCAGCGCCTCCAGGGTCTCCAGCATGGCCGTGGGATCCGTCAGGGTCTGCAGACGGGCCACATCCTCGCGGATCCGGAGGTGTTCCTCGGTGAGCTTCGACTCGAGACGGCGCAGGTCGATTCTGGAGGGTCCCATGGCGCTGCTCCTTCCTCTGCGGGATCCATCGCGCGGGAGGCCCTGCGGATGGCTCGCAACCGGCTCATGCTGGCAGAACCGCGGGGGCGATGCCACGCAAATCAACCCGCTCCCGGCCGTCACCGCTCATTATCCGAGAGGCCGTGGAACACTGTCGCCTACTCCGGCCCCGGGTTCTCCACCCGGACCTCCAGACCTCGGGGACCTTCGTCCACCCGGATCGCGGCCCCCTCCTGGATTTCCCCGGAGATCAGGGCGCGGCCGATCCGCGTCTCCAGCTCGTGCTGCAGGTACCGCTTGAGCGGACGGGCCCCGAAGACGGGATCGAATCCCTCCCGGGCGACCAGGGCGCGAGCCGCTTCGGTCATCTCCAGCCGCACTCCCCGATCCTCCAGCCGGCGGCGCAGATCGGCGGTGAGGAGATCCACGATCCTTTCGATCTCGGGCAGGGTGAGCGGCTTGAAGAGGAGCACATCGTCCACCCGGTTCAGGAACTCCGGGCGGAACTCGCGCCGCATCTCCGCCGTCACGGCGCGCCGCGCCTCCTCGCTGATCGCGCCCTCCGTGGTCAACCCCTCCAGAAGGATCGGGGACCCGATGTTGGAGGTCATGATGATGACCGTGTTCTTGAAGTCCACGGTGCGGCCCTGAGCGTCGGTGACCCGGCCGTCGTCGAGGATCTGGAGCAGCACATTGAACACATCGCGGTGCGCCTTCTCGATTTCGTCGAAGAGGATCACGCAGTAGGGCTTGCGCCGCACGGCCTCGGTGAGCTGACCGCCTTCCTCGTAGCCCACATAGCCGGGGGGCGCGCCGATGAGCCGCGACACCGTGTGCTTCTCCATGTACTCGCTCATGTCGATCCGCACCAGGTTGTCCTCGGAGTCGAAGAGAGCCTCGGCCAGCGCCTTGGCAAGCTCGGTCTTCCCGACCCCGGTGGGGCCGAGGAAGATGAAGGAGCCGATGGGCCGGCGGGGGTCCTTGATCCCGCTGCGGGCACGGATCACCGCGTCGGCCACCAGGCCCACCGCTTCGTCCTGGCCGATCACGCGCCGGTGGAGGATCTCTTCCAGGCGCAGCAGCTTCTCCCGCTCGCCCTCCACCAACCGGGTGACCGGGATGCCCGTCCAGCGGGAGACGATCTCCGCGATCTCCTCCTCGGTCACCTCCTCCCGCAGGAGCTTCGTGTCGGCGGCGGCGAGCTTCGCCTCCTTCTCGTGCAGCTCCTTCTCCAGGAGGGGGAGCTTGCCGTGCTTGAGCTCGGCCAGGCGGTTCAGGTCGTAGTCGCGCTCGGCCCTTTCGAGGTCGCGGCGGACCCCCTCGATCTCCTGGCGCAGGTCGCGTACCTCCGCGATGGCCGCCTTCTCCCCTTCCCACTGCGCGCGCATGGTCCCGGCCTTCTCGCGCAGGTCGGCCAGCTCGCGCTGCAGGTCGTCGAGCCGCTCCCGGCTGGCCTTGTCCTTCTCTTTCTTCAGCGCGGCTTCCTCGATCTCGAGCTGCAGCACGCGGCGGGTGACCTCGTCCAGCTCCGCCGGCATGGAGTCGATCTCGGTGCGGATCATCGCGCAGGCCTCGTCCACCAGGTCGATCGCCTTGTCGGGGAGGAACCGGTCGGTGATGTAGCGGTTGGACAGCACCGCCGCGCCTACCAGCGCGTTGTCCTGGATCTTCACGCCGTGGTGCACCTCGAACCGCTCGCGCAGGCCGCGCAGGATCGAGATGGTGTCCTCCACATTGGGCGCGTCCACCAGAACCGGCTGAAAGCGGCGCTCCAGGGCGGCGTCCTTCTCGATGTGCTTGCGGTACTCGTCGAGGGTGGTCGCGCCGATGCAGTGCAGCTCGCCGCGGGCCAGCATGGGCTTGAGAAGGTTTCCGGCGTCGGTGGAGCCCTCGGTGCGGCCCGCGCCGACGATGTTGTGGAGCTCGTCGATGAAGAGGAGCACCCGCCCGTCGCTCTGCTTGATCTCGTTGAGCACCGCCTTGAGGCGCTCCTCGAACTCGCCGCGGTACTTGGCTCCGGCCAGGAGCGCGCCCATGTCGAGCGAGAACAGAGCCCGGTCCTTGAGCCACTCCGGCACATCGCCGCGCACGATCCGCTGGGCGAGCCCCTCCACGATGGCGGTCTTGCCCACTCCCGGCTCGCCGATGAGCACCGGGTTGTTCTTGGTCTTGCGGGAGAGGACGCGCACCACGCGGCGGATCTCCGCGTCCCGCCCGATGACCGGGTCGAGCTTGTCGGCCCGGGCCTGGGCCACGAGGTCCACGCCGTACTTGTCCAGCGCTTCGTAGGCGGATTCCGGGGTGGCGCTGGTCACGCGCTGGTTCCCGCGCACGGCGGTCAGCGCCTCCAGCAGCCGGTCGTGGTCCACGCCGTGGGCCGAGAGCGCGCGCCCGGCGGCCGTGCCCTTGCCCTCCTCGACGAGGGCCAGCAGCAGGTGCTCCACGGAGACATACTCGTCCTTGAGCCGCTTCTGCTCGGCTTCCGCGCGTTCGAAGAGCTGCACCAGCCGGGGGCTCACGAACAGCTTGTCCATGCTGAGCCCGGTCTGCCGGGGCCGGCGCTCGAGGCCCTGCTCCAGCTCCCGGGCGAGCCCCTCCACATCCGCGCCCATACGCCGGAGGAGGCGCGGCGCGAGCCCCTCCGGCTGCTCGAGGAGGGCGGCGAGCAGGTGTTCTCCGTCAACCTCCGGATGGCCGTGCCGCAGCGCGCGGGTCTGGGCCGCCTGGAGGGCTTCCTGGGATTTCTGGGTCAGACGGTTGAGGTCCATGTCTCCTCTCCATGCCGGGGCCAACACTCGAAGAACTCTGGAAGTATAACGCTGCCGTCCCATACACTTCCGCCACCCTCTGAATTCCGGAACGGAGCACGGCGTGATCGAAGTCGACGGCCTGCGCAAAGTGTTCGGAGACCTGACCGCGGTGGACGGTGTCAGCTTCACCGCCCGGCCCGGGGCCATCTTCGGCCTCCTGGGTCCCAACGGCGCGGGCAAGACCACCACCATCGGCTGCATCTGCGGACTGCTCAAACCTACCGCCGGACATGTCCGCGTGCTCGGCCACGATGTGGTCGCCGAGGAGACGCAGGCCCGGCGCGGCCTCGGGGTGGTCCCGCAGGAAATCGCGGTCTACGAGGAGGTCTCGGCCACGGAGAACCTCCGCTACTGGGGCGGCGCCTACGGACTTGCCGGCGCCGGGCTCAAGACGCGGATCGCGGAGGTGCTCGAGAGGACCGGGCTCCAGGACCGCGCGCGGGAACCCGTCAAGCGCTTCAGCGGCGGCATGAAGCGCCGGCTCAACTTCGCCTGCGGCATCGTGCACCGGCCCGAGGTGCTGCTCCTCGACGAGCCGACGGTGGGGGTGGATCCGCAGAGTCGCGTCCGCCTGCTGGAGCTGGTGCGCGAGGAGGCCGCGCGCGGAACCTGCGTCCTCTACACGACCCACTACATGCAGGAAGCCGAGGAGCTCTGCGACCGCCTCGCGGTGGTGGACCGCGGAAAGCTCATCGCCCAGGGCAGCCTCGCCGAGCTGCGCGCGATGACGGGAGAGCGCGACATCCTCCGCCTGAGCGGGCAATTCGCGCCGGAGCGCGCCGCCGAGGTCCTGGCGCGGCTGGGCGACGCCGAGGTCGTCCAGAGCGATGCCGGCGCGCTGCTCCTCTCCCTGCGTGGGGCCTCGCAACGCCTCCCCGAGGTCTTCGCCGCCCTGCAGGCCGTGGGCGCGGACATCCGGGAGACCACCATCACCCAGCCCAGCCTGGAGAGCCTCTTCATCAAGCTCACCGGAAAGGAGCTGCGGGAGTGAGGGGAGGATCCTGACCATGGGATTCCTCGGCGCGGCGCTGGGGAAGGACCTTCGCCGGATGCTGCGCGATCCGGCAACGATCCTGCTCTCCGTCGGCCTCCCGCTTATGGTCGGGCTCCTGCTCAAGATCGCCTTCGGGGGGAGCGGCGGGCAGACCAGGCCGACGGCAAGGCTCCTCGTCGCCGACCAGGACAGCAGCTTCGTGAGCATGCTCCTGTCCGCGGGCTTCGAGCGGGGTCCTCTCGCCGACCTGGTCGTCACCGAGACCGTCGGCGAGGCGGCCGGCCGCGCCCTGATGGACGAAGGGAAGGCCTCCGGCCTCCTCGTCATCCCCCCCGGCTTCGGCGATGCCGTGTTCGAGCGCCGGCCGGTCACCCTGACCCTGATCACGAACCCGGCACAGCGCATCCTGCCCGGCATCCTCCAGGGAGGGCTCGAGTTCATGACCGACGCCCTGGCCGGAGTCCAGAACATCCTCGGCGATGCCCTCACGCCGATCTCGGCCCCGGTGCCGCCCGGCCGCATCACGCAGCCGGACAGCCTTGTGGCGTCCTTCAGCACCCGCGTGAACAGCCTGGTGGAGCGCGGCGGTCGTTACCTGTTCCCGCCGGTGATCCGGGTGGAGACGGCGACCCTCGAAGAGGAGAAGACCGACCGCCGGGGATTCGGCGATCTCTTCTTCCCGAGCATGCTCTTCATGGCCATCCTCTTCGCGGCGCAGAATATGAGCGACGACCTCTGGAAGGAGAAGACGCTGGGCACGCTGCGGCGCAACCTCTCCACCCCCCAAAGCATGAGCCTCATCCTCGCGGCCAAGCTCCTTGCCGTCACCGCCTTCATCGGGATGGTGGCCCTGGCTGGGGTCCTCGGCGGGCGGCTCCTCTTCTCCGTCGCGGTCCACAACATTCCCCTGGCGGTGGTCTGGGCGACCCTCTCCGGAGCCTTCATGCTCCTCATCTTCACCCTGCTGCAGCTCGTCGCGACGAGCCAGCGGGGGGCCAACCTGCTCGGCAACCTGGTGCTCTTTCCCCTGATCATGCTGGGGGGATCCTTCTTCCCCTTCGAGGCCATGCCGGACTGGATGGCGCGGATCGGGCGCCTGACCCCCAACGGTTGGCTGCTCGAGCAGTTCCGCCGCATCGCCTGGGACACGGCCGACCCGTCCACCCTCGCCGCCGGCCTCGCCGTCATGGTCCTGGCCGGCGGGCTGCTCTTCACCCTGGCCGCGGCGCGGCTCCGCCGCTTCGCGAGGGGTTGAGCGATGCTGCGCGCCGCGTGGTTCATCGCCCGCAAGGATGTCCAGTACATGCTGCGGGAGCGCGAGACGCTCCTCTGGACCTTCCTCATGCCGGTCCTCTTCTTCTTCTTCATCGGAACCATCTCCGGCGGGTTCGGCGGGGGGGACGCCCCGGAGCGTCCCGACCCCCTGGCCTTGGAGACCGCCCCCGACGCGGGATTCCTCGCCGCGCATCTCGCGGAGAGGCTGGAGACCGCAGGGTTCCGTCTCGTCTCACCGGACAGCCTGACCGCACAGAGCGACACGCCCCGGCTGCAGGTCCCGGCCGCCTTCACCGACTCGGTGCTGGCCGGCCGCCGGACGACCCTCGTCCTCACGCGCAAGAGCGGCGGGCTGGGACAGGACTACGACCAGGTCCGGGTGCAGCGGGCCGTGTTCTCGCTGCTCGGGGATCTGGTTGCGGTGGCGGCACGCGACGAGGAGCCGACGCGGGCGGCGCTCGCCGAGGCCGCCGCCGCCCCGCGCCATGTGGAACTGGAGGTGAAGCGCGCCGGAAAGCGCCGTGAGATTCCCACCGGCTTCTCGCAGGCGGTGCCCGGAACGATGGTGATGTTCACCCTGTTCGTGTTGCTGACCTCCGGCGCGGTGCTGCTCGTCATCGAGCGCCGCCAGGGGCTTCTGCGCAGGCTGGCCTCCTCTCCCATGCCCCGCGGCGCCGTGGTGCTGGGCAAGTGGGGCGGCCGGCTCGCGCTGGGACTCATCCAGATCGCCTTCGCCATGGCGGTGGGCACCGTCTTCTTCCGCGTGGACTGGGGGCCCAACCTGGGAGCTCTCCTCGTCGTGCTCCTCGCCTATGCCTCCCTGATCGCCGCCGTCGCCATCCTGCTCGGCACCTTCGCGCGCACGGAGGGCCAGGCGGTGGCCATCGGCGTCCTGGCCGGCAATGTGATCTCCGCGCTGGGCGGGTGCTGGTGGCCCATCGAGGTCACACCGCTCTGGATGCAAAAGCTCTCGATCTTTCTGCCCACAGGGATCGCCATGGACGCGTTGCACAAGCTGGTCCATTTCGGGGCGGGCCCGGAGACGGTGATCCTCCATGTCGCGGTGATGGGCTCGGCGGCCGTCGGAGCGGGGTGGCTCGCCGCGCGGATGTTCCGGTTCCAGTAAGCCCCGGCGAAATCCGGTAAACTCGATGCGATGAACTCGTTCCTCCTCCTGGCCACGCTCAACCTCGCCCTCGGCGGCCTGGTGTTCCTGTTGGGCCTGGTCATCCTGCGCGAAAACCCCTGGCAGAAGCTGAACCGCATCGTCGCCTTCATGCTCTTCTTCGGCGGGCTGGGCTCCGTGCTGGCGGGGCTCGGGTTCCTCGCCGCGCGTCCCTCCCCCAGCGCGACGGCGCAGGCGCTGGCCGAGGGGTCCCTCGGCCACTTCTCGTACCTCTGGGAGTTCTTCTTCCCCACCCTGCTCCTCTTCGCGACCTACTTCCCCATGGAGCGCGCCTTCACGCGCCGCATCCGGAGTTTCGACGCCCTCGTCTACGCCCCCCATGCCTTCCACTTCATCCTGCTGCTAGGGATCGCCCTGATCGGCTCCCGGGTCTCGCTGCCGGAGGTGAACGCCCCCGGCGTGCTCCGGCCGTTCTTGAGCCTGGGCAGCCTCCTGGCCGAGTTCTTCCTGGCCGTTCACACCGCCCTCTTCTCCCTGGTCAACCTGGGCTACGGGGTGGCGACCGCGGTGCTCCTGGTGCAGAGCTCGCGGGCGGCGCGGGTACCGAGGCTCAAGCGCCAGCTCCGCGTGATCGGGCTGGGGCTCATCCTCTGCCTTGCCTTCTACACCGCGGCCACCTCCATCCCCACGCTCCTCAACCTCCCCATCAACGAGCGGATCCGCTCGCTGCTCATCATCGCGGCCCTCACCGCCGCTTCCGGCTCGATCGCCTACTCGATGGTCCGCTACAAGTTCCTGGACACGAAGCTCCTGGTGCGGCGCGGGATCCTCTACGCGGTCGCCTCGGCGGTGCTGGTGGGGCTGTACCTGGGGGTGGTCGAGGAGCTGAACCGGCTCGTCGGCGGATTCATCGGCGTGGACCCGCGCGTCTTCCAGCCGGTGTTCCTGATCATCGGCCTCATCCTCTTCCAGCCCACAATCTCACGGCTGGAGGAGATGCTGGACCGGCTCTTCCTGCGCGACCCCACCGACTACCGCAATGTCCTCAAGCGCCTGGGGCGCGAGCTGCTCACCACCATCGATCTCGACGACATGCTCTCCCAGTCCATCCGCACGGTGGCCGAGGCGCTCATGCTGCGCAACGCCCATGTGGTCGCGCTGGCGCGCGAGGGGCCGCTGGCAGCGACCGGATCCGGCAAGCCGCCGGCAGAGGAGGACCTGGAGGCCCTCCCCGCCCTCCTGAACCGCCTGGATCCCGCCATCGAGAGCTTCCGCCTCTACGGGCCGGTCGAGGAGATGGACCGCGCGGATCGCTCCATCCTGGTGAACCGCTTCCGCGCTGCGCTGGTGATCCCGCTGCGCACCAAGGGGGAGACGGTGGGGGCGCTGCTGCTCGGAGACAAGGTGACCGAAACCGACTACACCGCGGAGGATGTGAACCTCCTCTCCGCCCTGGCCGGACAGATGGCGATCTCGGTGCAGAACGGTCTTCTCCTGCGCGAACGCGTGGCGGTAGTGCGCATGGAGGAGGAGCTCAACCTGGCGCGGCGCATCCAGATGAGCTTCCTGCCCTCGGAGTTTCCCACCATGGAGCACCTGGAGGTGCACGCCGTCACCAACCCCTCGCGGCAGGTGGGGGGGGACCTCTACGACCTGGTACAGGTGGAGGACGGGGCGACCTTCCTGGCCATCGCCGATGTGTCCGGCAAGGGAGTGCCCGCGGCGCTGCTGAGCTCGATGATCCAGGCGTCGCTGCGCACCCAGGCCGACGGCAAGCGCTCGGTGTCGTCCATCCTGGACAACATCAACGGCCTCGTCATCCGCAGCACCACCCCGGAGCAGTTCGCCACATTCTTCCTGGCCCGGGTCGAAGCGGGGTCGCTGCGCATGTCCTTCTCCAACGCCGGCCACAACTACCCCGTGCTCTGCCGCAAGGGCGGCGACCACCTGTTCCTGGAGCGGGGGGGCATGCTGCTGGGGATCTTCGACGACGCGCGGTTCGAAGAGGAATCCGTGCAGCTCTTCCCCGGGGATCGCGTCGTGCTCTACACGGACGGCATCACCGAGGCGGTGAACGGCGCAGACGAGGAATTCGGCGAGGAGCGGCTCTGCGCGCTGGTGCAGTCCCTACCGGAGCAACTCTCCGCGCGCCAGGTCTCCGACCGGATCCTGGACTCCCTCTACGAGTTCCTGGACGGGGAAGAAGCGCAGGACGACGTGACGGTGATGGTGCTGCGGGTGCTCGAACCGGTGCCGGCGGCTCAGCCCTTGTCCATCTCCCTGCGGTAGGCATCCTTCGCCTCCGCGACCGCTCCCCGGACCGCGCCGACCTGCTGGCGCGCCGCCTCTCCGACGGTGTGGGCCTTCTCCCGCGCCGCCTCCTCGACCGCCGTCGCCGCATGGGTCACCGCATCCTTGCCTCGCCGGGCGACCCGGACCCCGCCTTCACGGAGGCGGCGGCGGGTGACCTCGCCCTTCTCGGGGGCCAGAAGCAGCGCCGTGATGCCGCCTACCGCCGCGCCGAGGAGGAATGCCATGAGGGTGTCCGTGTTTCGTGCCATGTCGTTCTTACCTTTCTTCCGCTGATTCCGCGTCCGGGTCCGTTTCCTCGCCGTCCGACCGCCGGTGCTCCCTCCAGACCGAGAGGCCGGTCCGGAAGGCCACTGCCGCCGCGCGAAGGCGCCGGACGGTATTCGCCAGGTCGGAGACCTCGACAACGATCGGCTGCAGCGCGTGTCGCATGTCCGTCGATACGCGCTCGGCGTCCCCGGCGATGTGATTGAGCTTCACCCCAAGACCACGAAGCCCGACGAGCTCCCCTTCCAGGTCGTCCAGGATGCGGTCGATCTTCGGGCGGCTGGCCTCCAGGTACTGCGCAGTGCCGTCGAGGCGGTCGATGAGCGCTCTCAGGCGGCCCAGCACGACCACGAGGTAGATGACGGCGACGACCACGGCCAGGGCGACCGCGCTGAACAGGACATACAAGAAATTGGGGTTCATTCATCCCTCCCCGGCCGGATCGGATGGGATCGGCCGCCGCCCGAGAAGCAGGGCAAATCCATAGATGCAGGTTAGCACGGGCAGAGGCGCAATTCAAACGAGGGCGGCGCCGAGGCCGCCGTGAGGTGCCGGCCCGCTACGCGCGGCAGCGGTGTGGGTGCGCCATCGCGGAAGCGACCAGCCGTTCGACCAGCTCTTCGTACGCGATCCCGCGGGCCCGGGCCGCCATAGGAACGAGGCTGGTCTCGGTCATGCCCGGCACGGTGTTGACCTCCAGGAACACGACGCGGTTTTCCGGCGTCAGCCGGAAGTCCACCCGCGCCACTCCCGCGCATCCGAGCGCTGCATAGGCCCGCTCGCCGAGCCGGGCGGCCTCGGCGGCGACCTCCGCGGGCAGATCCGCGGGCACCTCGTAGCGGGTCTGCCCCTTGGTGTACTTGTGCAGGTAGTCGTAGAAGCCCGCCTCGGGAATGATCTCCACCACCGGCAGGGCCTCACCGTCCAGGACCGCCACCGTGATCTCACGGCCGGGGATGAACTCCTCGATGAGAACCGCGCCGTAGCGGGAAGCATCCTGGAGCGCCTCCTCCAGATCCGCCGCGCCGCGCACCAGGTGCACGCCCACGCTCGAGCCCTGGGCGTTGGGCTTCACCACCACCGGATAGCCGCCGAGGAGGCCCATGTCGGGCGGGACGGCCGCCGCGCGGGCGGCGCCGTCCACCGCTACTTCACCCTCGCGCCCATCCAGGAAGATCTCCCGCGCCGAGGGCACCCCGGCCGCGCGCAGCAGCGCCTTGGCCCGCGACTTGTCCATGGCCAGGGCGCTGGCCAGCATCCCCGATCCCGTGTAGGGCACATGGGCCAGATCGAGCAGGGCCTGCAGGGTGCCGTCCTCGCCGATCCCGCCGTGCAGCGCCACGAACACGGCGTCGCATCGCCCGAGCTCCGGATTGTCGGCCAGGACCAGGCTCCGCTCGTCGGCCGGCGAGGGGGGGGCCTCGCCGATGCGGTGCCCCTCCAGTCCCTCCAGCGCGAGGCGGCGGCCCGCGGCGGGGTCGATCGGGATCGCCACATGGCCGCGAATCCCCAGCGCCTTGGCCACGCCGCGCCCGCTGGCCAGGCTCACATCCCTCTCCATGCTGCTTCCACCCATGAGCACCACCACCCGCATGCTAGACCTCACCTCCTGCGACCGAGACCAGCGCCACCGCGGAAGCCGCCGCGCCCTCGCCGCGCCCGATGAATCCCATCCCTTCCGTGGTGGTGGCCTTCACCGACACCCGCCCCACCGCGACCCCCAGGGCATCGGCCAGCTTCTCCCGCATCGCCGGAACATGGGGCGCGATCTTCGGCCGCTCCAGGTAGAGGGTGCAGTCCACCTGCTCCGGGCGCGCCCCTTCCCCGGCCAGGAGCGCCACCGCACGCCGCAGGAGATCGAGGCTGTCCGCGTCGCGCCAGCGCTCATCGGTGGAGGGGAAGTGGCGGCCCAGATCCCCCAGACCCGCGGCGCCGAGGAGCGCGTCGATCACGGCGTGAGTGAGCACATCCGCGTCGGAGTGGCCCTCCAGGCCCTGCCCATGGGGGACGCGCACTCCGCCCAGGATCAGCGGCCTCCCGGTGATGAAGCGGTGGGCGTCGAATCCATGCCCGATGCAAAACGGCAGGCCGCTCATCGACACCTCCTCGCGCCGCAACCCTTTCGTCCGCCGTGCGTGCCCGGCAGTACTTCCACTCGATCTACTACCGAGAGCCGGGCGGCGTCCTGTTCGAAATTGCGACCGATCAACCGGGTTTTGCGGTGGACGAACCCGTGGAGACGCTGGGCGAGGCC
>CAZWKH010000006.1:0-23253 GCA_964633885.1 uncultured bacterium
GATGTCCACCAGCGTGATCAGGTTGTCGTCGATGGTCATCTCGCGCGCGCTCTGCACCCAGACATGGGCGATCTTCTCGCGCGGCACCCGCTGCCCGGCCTCCGCCCGCGGGAGCTGCACCGGCAGCCCCTCCTCCATCTTGAAGATGGTCGTGGCCATGAAGAAGATGAGCAGCAGGAAGGCGATGTCCGCCATCGACGAGGTGGGGACATCGTTCTTCAGCTGCATCGTGCGCTTGATCTTGGCCATCTCAGGCCCCCTTGGTCTTGAGCGAGATGCGGCTGGCTCCGGCCATCTTGAGCTCGTCGAGGATGTCCACCATCGCCTTGTAGGGAGCGGTGGGGGGGGGCTCCACCGAGACCACCAGCTTGTCGTTGGCCGCCTCGGCTTCCTTCACCAGGGTGCGGATCTCGTTGAGCGGGGTGGGCTGGTCGTCCACTAGGAAGATCTTCCCGGAGGGATCGGTGGAGATGACCATCACGTTCTGCCGGTTCACCTCCGCCGCCTGCCCGCTCGACTTGGCGGGCAGGATCAGCGAGAGGCCGAACTCCTCGGAGATCGTCGTGGTGGCGATGAAGAACACGAGGAGGAGGAACGCAATGTCGGACAGCGAGGCCTGGGAGATCTCCCCGCTGGCCTGTACCCTGTGGATCTTGGCCATCGTCTTGTACCTCGGCCGCCCCCGCGCGGCCACAGCCGCACCGGGGGGTTTGGGCCGTCTTTCGCTAAGCCCTGTGCCCCTGCTCCATGTCCACCAGCGTGTCCACCAGCTCCACGGAAGCCTCTTCCATGTCCAGCACGAAGCGGTCGATGCGCGACACGAAGTAGTTGTTGGCGATCTGGACCGGGATGGCGATGACCAGACCGGCCTGGGTAGTGATCAAAGCCTCGGAGATTCCGCTCGCCACCAGCTTCGCGCTCACCTGCTCGGCGGCGGCGATGGCCTCGAACGCGTGAATCATCCCGGACACGGTGCCCAGGAAGCCCAGCATCGGGGCCACGTTCACGACCGAGACGAGGATGATGAGCCCGCGCTGCAGGAAGGACATCTCGATCGCTCCGGCGTTTTCGATCGCCTTCTCCACCTCTTCCGGGCCCTTCGTGGCGCGGCTGAGGCCGGCGTGGAGGATGGCGGCGATGGGGCCGCGGGTGCGCAGGCACACCTCGATGCCTCCGGGAACGCCATCTTCCTTCAGCGCACCGACCACCTTGCTCATAAACTGCCGGGTATTCACCTGGGCCCGGCGGAAGGTCCACGCGCGCTCGAGAATCACGGCCAGGCCGATGACCGAGCAGATGAGGAGCGGCCACATGAACACGCCGCCCTTCTGGAAGGTCTCGATCAGATAGCCCTGGGGCGGCAGCTGCGGGACCTCTTCCTCCCCGCCGCCGGGAAGCGTCGGGAGGGCCTCGCCCACCTGGCCGGCGCCGCCGGCCGCGGCGCCGGGCAGCTCTTCCCCGGCCGCAGGCTGCTCGGTGCCCGTGGCCTGAGGCTCCTGGGTCGCCGGGGCGGAAGCCTCCTGGGCGAGCACGGACGTGAAGGACATGGCGGCCATGACCAAGACCATGGAGACCACCATGACCCAAGCGGTGAACCTAGAGTTGGCGACCATCTACCGTTCTCCTTGTGCGATGCGCACCAATTGCGCCGGCAAGGCGCACGCCGACCCAGCGGCGGCGCTCCCGGGTACGGAACTCCACGAGGTCATATTGGAAGAGGGAAGGCATGGACCCACCCGGAACCCCTTCGGGTGGAAGCCCCAAGCTTCTTGAGGGAGGCAGCCGGCAATCCGCACCACCGATCGCCGAACCCGAACGAGGATAAGACCATGGGGGAAAGGTGTCAAGCGGTGCTCCCCTCCCCGGAAAGCCGCAGTCCCGCGGGCCGCGCCCGAGGCGGCCCGGTCCGCTGCGGCCGGGGATCGCCCGGAGGTACAACCCTTCGTCGGATCGCCTGTTATCGAGCCACCCGGCCGCCGCACCGCCTCACCGACGCGCCCGTCCAGGCCGCCCACCGTGGTCGCACCCGCCACTCGAGCTCACTCCGGGAATGGTCAAGAACCGCCCCCGGCGCGCCGATAGTTGCCTCGGGTCCCCCACGAGGACTGGCGTAGCGGGGACATGGAAAAACGGAGCCAGCACTATAGGTTGGGCGTCCAGAGGTGTCAACCGAGGGCGCGGGGAGACAACGGATGCGCGTCATCTCGTTCGCGGCGTTGCTCGCGACCGTCACCGTCTTTTGCGGCTTGGCGGCGGCAGGCCAGAGCCAGTACGCCCCCATCACCGATGATCTTTCCGATCCACGCACGGCGCTCAAGCTCATGCACGATCAGGGGGCGACGGGCCTCTCGGTGGAGGCCGTCGCCTACTACCAGGAGGGCATCGAGGCGGCGCGACGGGGCGACCGCACCGCCGCCCTCACCCACCTCGACACCGCGACCACGCTGGATCCGGCCCTGCCCGAGGCCTATCTGGCCCTGGCGCGCCTCCACTTCCCGAACGATCTGCAGGGGATGGTGGGCGATCTGCTTCACGCGGCCCGCGCCACCGTGTCCTCCTTCGACTCCCAGCACCTGCTGCTCGTCAATGTCGTCTTCGTCCTTCTTCTGGTCGCGGCCTTCGCGGGCGTGCTCACCGTGTTCTACGCCGCCGCGCGGCTGCTCCCCCGCGTCCACCACTCCATGGCCGAGATCCTGCAGCGCTGGCTGCCGCCGCTCCCCGCGGCGCTGGTGGCGCTCCTCGTCCTTCTCGCCCCGGCGCTTTGGCGTGTCGGGCTGGTGCCCATCCTGCTCCTCTTCGGGGGCATGGGCTGGTGGTGGATGAGCCGGGGCGACCGGCGCTGGATCGAGATGCTGGCCGCCCTCACCCTGGCCACCCCGCTCCTCCTCTGGGGCTTTTCACCCATCCTCTACTCCCCCTTCGACCCGGTCGGGACCCCCCACCTGATGGGGCAGGCCATGACCGCTCCCTACTCGGAGGGGCTGGCCGAGGCGCTCCAGGATGCCCGCCAGCGGGAGCCGGAAAACGCGGACCTGGCCTTTGCGGAGGCCCTGGCCCTCAAGCGGGGCGGCCGCTTCGACGAGGCGGAGGCGTCCTACCAGGACGCCCTGCGCTACGGGGCCTCGGAGGCGCTCGCCTACAACAACCTCGGGGTGATCGCGTTCCAGAGAGGGGACTACGACCGGGCCATCGGCCTGTTCGACGAGGCGATGTCGGCCGAGCCCGGCCATGCCGCGCCCCACTACAACATGAGCCTCGCCTACGCCAAGAAGCTCCTGTTCGAGAAGGCCGACGAGCAGATGGCGGAAGCCAACAGGCTCGCCTTGACCCGCGTCCGCGCCGCGCTGCGCCACGGCATCGAGGGCGAGGAGAGCCCGCTTCTCGACGAACCGCTTCCCCCGGCCGCGATGTGGGCGGCGGCCTGGGCCGGTCCGCGCCGCATGCCCGACCTCCCGCGCTGGATGACCCCGATCTTCCCGGGTTCCCTCGGCGCACTGCCCTTCGTCTCCCTCGCAATGCTGGGCCTGGGCCTCGTTCTGGGCCGCAAGATCCACCTCGCCCTGCCCAGCTTCGCCTGCACGAACTGCGGCCGGCCGGTCTGCCGCCGCTGCCTGCGCCGCATCCGCCGGGCCGCCTACTGCACGCCCTGCGGCGACGCCCTGCGACGGATCCAGAGCACGGCTTACACGAAGCTCGTCCTCGACTCGCGCCTGCGCCGCGGGCGCAGCCTCACCTCGATCCTCCCGCAGGTGGCGGACTGGGCGCTGCCCGGCTTCCGCGCCTCGCGGATGGGCCACCCCGATCTCGCCGCGCTCCTTGCCGTGGGCGCGGGACTCGGGGCGGCGGGCCTCTTCAACGACAATCTCCCGGTGACGCGTCTTGCCTGGGTGGACAACGGACCAAGCCTGTGGTGGCCCCTCCTGCCCGGGGTGCTGCTGTTCTGCGCGTACCTGGCCTCAACGCTCACGGTGCTCAAGCTCAAGCCCGCCCGGACGGCCGTGGAGGAGGAAGAGGACGAGCTTCCGCTGGAGCTTCCGGTGCAGGCGGAACGGAGTCGGGCGGCATGACGAACGGAATGGAGCGGTAATCGCATGGCGATTCTGGGGAACCTCTCCGAGTTCTCGGTGGCCGAGATCCTGCAGCTTCTCGCGTTGCAGCAGAAATCGGGCGTCCTCTCCCTCACCGACGGCCGCGACCAGTCCCAGGTGCTCTTCTTCGAGCATGGGCGCATTCTGGCCGCGGCCGACCGCCGGCAGGACGGGCGGCACACCTTCCTCGCCTACCTCATGAACAACATGCTCCTCACGCAGGACCAGCTCGAGAGCGTGGAGGACATCTGCCGGGCCACCGGTCAGGACCTGTTCACGGTGATGGTGACGAGCGGAGTGGTCGGGCGGGACCGCATGCTGGAGGAGATGCGCCGCTATACGCAGCGCATCATCGACGACGTGGTCGAGTGGCGCAACGGCACCTACGAGTTCTCCGGCGACGAGAAGAGCCTCCCGCGCCAGGGGATCACGCTCAAGCTGAGCCCGGAGGAGCTGCTGCTGGAGAGCATGCGCCGCAACGACGAGCTGCTCACGCTCAAGGAGTCCATGCTCGCTCCCGACCTCGTCTTCGCGAGGGTCCAGGACGCGGAGACCCAGCCGCTGCCGCGCGACTGCGTGGCGGCTCTGGGGCTGGTGGACGGCCGGCGGACCCTCGAGGAGATCTGCGTCGTCTCGCCGCTCGGCGAGTACATGACCTACGACGCGATCTCGGAGCTCCTGAGCCGCCAGCAGATCATGATCGTGGAGCCCGGCGAGGTGGAGCAGATCCCCTCGGTCACGGCGCGGGGATCTTTGGTCTCCTGGCCCGCCATGGCCGCAGCCCTCTCCCTCGTCGTCGGTTCGCTGCTCCTGGGCTCCGGGGTCGGGGCGCTCACCGACCGCTCCGCCCAGGGCCGCGGGTGGCTCCCCGAGGAGGTCGAGGCGCGGCGGGACAGGATCCGCGTGGAACTGCGCGCGGAGATCGCCACGCTGCGCGACACGCTCCCCCACTGAGTCCTCGCCGAAGAGAGGGCCGGCGGCGCCCCGGGGTCAGTTCCGGCGCCTCGCCCGCTCCGCGAGGATCCATCGCGCCGCTCCCTCGAGGTCGCGCGCCACGGCGTCGGCGAGCCCTCGGCGGAGAGCCTCGGCGCGGGCCGCGCGGCCATGCCCGGTCAGGACGAGAACCGTCGTCACCCCGGCGCGACGACCCGCTTCCAGATCGCCGAGGGTGTCTCCGATCAGGTAGGCATCCCGCGGCCGTACTCCCTGCTCGCACAGCCCGGCGCGCAGCATCCCCGGCTCCGGTTTGCGGCAGGCGCAGGGTCCCGTGATCCCCGGGAAATGCGGACAGTAGTAGGCCCGCGCGATGCGGGCTCCCGCGGCTCGGACCAGCGCCTTGAGGCGGCGGTCCATGCGGCGCAGACCTGGCAGGGTGAGCAGGCCGCGGGCCACCGCGGACTGGTTCGAGACCAGGACGAGGATCGCCCCCGCGCGCCCCAGAGCGCGCAGCCCGATTCCCGCCGCGCGATAGAGGTGAAGCTGCCCGGGCCGCGAGGGGTGTCGCAGGTCCGGAACGAGGGTGCCGTCCCGGTCCAGGAAGACAAGCCAGCGCGGGGAGCTCATGGCCTGTCCCCGACCAGGCGCCCCAGGGTCTCGAGCACCTCCTCCACCGGGAGATCGCGCAGGCACCTCATGGTCCGGTCTCCATTCAATGGACAGCGCCGCCGGAAGCAGGGGCTGCAGGGGAGGCCGAGCCACAGCGCTTCGCCCTCATGGGGCTCGGGTCCCGTCCACCGCGGCGTGGAGGATCCGAAGAGCGCCACCACGGGCACACCCGCTGCCCGGCCCAGGTGCAGCGCTCCCGAGTCGTTGGTGACCAGGGCGCGGCATCGGGCCAGGACGGCCACCGCGTCCATGAGTCCGGTCGCGCCGGTCAGGTCCCGCGCCCCCGCGGCCGCCAGGCGCGCGCCGAGCGACCGCTCCGCCTCACCGCCGATCGCCACCACCGGAACGCCGCGCTCGCGCAGCGTCCGCGCGAGGGCCTCGAAGCGGTCCAGGGGCCATTGCTTGGCCGGGCCGTAGGCGGCCCCGGGGGCCAGGGCAACGGGCCGTGTTCCCGGCGGCCCCAGCAGCTCCGTCGCGCGGGCGTGATCCGCGGTGTCGGGCTCGAGGCGGAAGTCGGGCTGAGTTGCTTCCACACCGCCCGCTGCGACGGCGAGTTCCGCGTAATCCCGCCAGAGCGGACGCGAACGATCGGTGGCGGGCAAGAGATCCGTGAGAAAAAAGCCCCTTCCCGGCCTGCGCCGTCCGAGTCGCCGCTCTGCTCCGCTGAGCGCGGCCAGCAGAGCGCCGCTCCACGCGTCGTTGAAGATCACCGCGCGGTCGGGAGCCCAGGATTGCGCCCTCTTGCGCAGATCCAAGGGAGCCCCGGCCCCGCGGGCGGGAAGCAGGGTCTCGAAGAACCCCGCCGCGCCGTAGAGGGGCAGCACGCGTGGATGAGCCACGCCCAGGAACCGCTGTCCGGGCATGGCCAATGCGCGCAGGGCGGGCAGGACCATCACCGCATCGCCGATCCAGTTGGGGAGGCGCAGGAGCCAGCGCGTGCCGGAAGAGGGAGGAGGCCAGACCGCCCGGGTCACTGCCGCCGGTACGCGAGGAGGAAGATGCCCAGCGCGGCGAGCACCACCGACGCGAGCACACGGAGGCTGACCAGGGAGACGAGAAAGCCGAGCAGCTTCCAGAGGATGGGGAGCAGACCGAGGGTGAGGAGCAGCACACCGAGAACGGCGCGCGGGCTCTCGGTGGCCAGCGGCGGGCGCGGGGCGCCCCCCTCCTCCTCCGGTTCCTCGGGGATGGTCACCCAGAGGACCGCGTAGAGGACGAGTCCGATGCCCATGAGCAGGGTGGCCACGACAAAGCCGAGCCGCACCCAGACGACATCCACCTCAAGGTACGCGGCGAGACCGCCGCACACGCCGGCGAAGACGCGATCGTCGAAGGAACGCTGGAGAGCCCCGGGACGCTTCGTGGTTTCCACGCCGGGCATTCTAAGAGACGCCTTCCCCGCTGTCGAGCCGCCCTCCGGTCACCCGCGCCCGGGGCCCAGGGAGGCCAGCTCCCGCAACGCCTCCTCCGCCCGCCCACGCGACTCGGAACGGGGGAACCGGCGGAGGAACTCGCCGAGCACCACGCGGGCGGTGGCGTAGCGATCGGCCTCCACGAGGACCCGCGCGAGACCGAGGTAGGCGTCCTCCAATCCGGGGTCCGCCGCGATCGCGGTCTCGTAGGCCGAGATGGCCTGGCTCGTCTCCCCCATGGCCTCGAAGGCCCGCGCCAGGTTGTACGAGACCAGGGCATCCCCGGGAGCTAGCACGCGCGCGCGGCGCAGGGCGGCCAGGGCTTCCTGCACCTCCCCCTGCCGTAGCATCACCACACCGAGGTTGCCCCAGGCCTGGGCGCTCTCGGGATCCATGTCCACCGCCTCGCGGAGCATGGTCGAGGCCAGATCCATCCTGCCCTGCTTGGAGAGCACCGCACCCAGGGTGGAGAAGTACTCCGCCAGCCGCCGGTTCCCCTCGAGCTCGGAGAAGAACCCCGAGGGGATCCGGGAGAGGTCGGGCAGCGGGGCCTCGGCGCGGCGGCGCAGGATGCGGATGGTGGGACCGAGGTGCCGCCCGGAGGGAAACACCGCCGCCTCGGAGAAGGCCCGCTCCAGGGCGGCGTAGAAGTCCGCCTGCGCGGGATACTCGCGGGGGTCTGCCAGGTAGCGGTCCCCCACCTGGGAGGAGAGGATCACCGCGTCGAAGGTCGCGTAGAGCGGCAGCGAGTAAGCCGGGTCGTAGACATGGGGCGTGATCCCGTGAAGAGGCAGGTACAGGACGTTGTAGCGCTGCGACGAGGGCTCCGGGCCATAGCGCTCGACGAGCAGCGTGCTGCCCTCGGGCAGGTGCGCCTCGATCCACTGCGCGGCCAGGGACCGCGTGTCCTCGCGCCCGCGCACCGAGAGCGCGTGCCCGGTCTCCACGGCGGGCCAGACGGCCAGGAGCACCGCGGCGAGAGCCATCCAGACCCGCGAGGCCCCGAGCCGCCGGCCCAGGGCCGCGCCGCCCAGGGCCGCCGCGGCTCCCGCCCAGGCTGCGGCGGCAGGGAGCGTGGGGAGAATGTACCGGGGTGCCGCCATCCTCCAGGAACCCATCACGAGCCACAGCAGGGCCACGAAGACCGCCGCCGGCAGGGCGCGTCGCCGGGAGGCGGGCCGCGCCAACAGCACGGCGAGTCCGGCCAGGGCGGCCAGGGCGAGGGGTGGGGTCCAGCCCTCGCCGAATGCGGAGCGCAGGTAGAAGATCCAGGCCCGGCCCTCCCGGCCCAGGTGGCCGAGCGCCATGTGCCGGCGTTCGAAGGCGATGTCCTGCGCCGCCGAAGAGGCATCCAGCAACACATAGGGGGAGGCCGCCGCGAAGGCCACCGCCGCCGTGAAGAGGGCCTGCCAGAGCGCGCTCGAGAAGAGAACCCCCGCCGGCCCTTCGCGGTCCCCGCGCCGGCGCAGGAGATGGGCGGTCAGGAGGGCGGCCAGGAGCAATGCCCCGGGATACTTGGCGGCGGTGGCCAGACCAATCCAGAGCCCGCACCAGAGATAGTCCCTGCGCTCGCCCCGATCCACCACGCCGGTGGCGGCGGCCAGCGCGAGGGCTGCGAAGAGCGCGAGATAGGTGTCGGGACCGATGACCTGGCTCTCCAGCACGGCCAGGGGCGCCACCGCGGTGAGAAGCGCCGCGGACCAGCCCGCCGCGTCCCCGGCCAACCGCCGCGCCAGGGCGCGTACCGGCAGGAGGAGGAGGGCGCCGGCCACCGCCTGCAAGGCGCGCCCCCAGAGAGCCGCCCGACTCAGGTCCTCGGCCAGGTACTGGCGGAACCCATTCAGCGAGTCCACCGCGCCGGTCGCACTCAGCCAGAGGTAGGCCGCAGCCTGCAGGACGAAGTTCAGGCCGAAGCTCAGGCTCGGGTAGCGGAAGAAATGCGGGTTCAGGTCCACCGCGCCGCCCGGTTTCCCCCAGAACTCCACGGCCTCCCGGAGCGGGGTAGCCTCCTCATAGACCTGGGGGAATCCCCAGTCCAGGTGGATCAACCGCACCGCCAGGGCGACGAGGAGCAGGAGGGCGAGGAGCGGGGCTTCGACGCGGCGCTTCACCAGGTCTCCTCTTCCCTGCGCAGTGAGCCGGGCGGCAAGCCGGCGTGACTGGCGGGCCGGACGCGGGGTATCTTCTCCCGATCGCCTTCCCCCACCGCCGCGCACCGGCGCCAGTCCCGCGCGCGGCCGGGTGGCCGGTCAGCGATGCAGTATAGGAATCGAGGAAAAGGACGGTCAAGAAAGGCCGTCCCGGGCAGGAAGGAACCATGCGCGCACGCCTGCTGTTGATCTGGATCCCGGCCCTCGCCTGGGCCGCGCTATGCCTGGGCTCGATGCTCGCGGCCACCGGGGGCAGGCTCTCGATGCCCCTGGACGACTCCTACATCTTCTTCCAGTACGCAAAGCGCCTGGCGGCCGGCGGGTTTCTCTCCTTCCAGCCCGGGGACGCCGCAACGGCCGGGGTAACCAGCCTCCTCACCCTGTTCGTGGACGCGATCGGCTACCTGATCGGCTTCCGCGGGGCCGCGATGTCGATCTTTGCGCTCCTGGTCGGCGCGGGATCCATGGCCTGGTCCGCGTCGAGCGCCTGGCGCATCGGCCGGCGCATCGCGCCGGGAAACGCCTGGCTCGCCCCCGCGCTCCTGGTGACCAGCGGTCCTCTCGGCTGGGGCTTCATGAGCGGGATGGACCTTCCGCTCTTCCTCGCCCTGGCTCTCGCCTTCGCCGCCGACTGGCCCGAACCCGACCGGCCGCCCAGGCCGCGCTTCTTCCTCTGGGGCGCGCTGCTCGGCCTGGCGCGGCCCGACGCCGTCTTCCTCGTCCTACCCGCCTCGGTCCTGGGATATCTCCGGCACGGACGCCGCTGGGCTTGGGCGATCCCCCTGGCGGGCGCGGGCCTTCCTTTCCTCCTTCAGTGGATCCTGACCGGCGAGCCGCAGTCGGCTTCGATGGATGCCAAGTCCGTACTCGCAAACCCGGGCTTCACCTTCTCCTCCTGGCTGGCCAACGGGGTGTCCTACCTGAACCTGGTGCTGCGCGGCGTGATGGGGGGAGGCCTGGTGCGCGACGCATCCGGCATCGCCGCCAACGACGGATCGGCCATCGGCTTCCTCCTCGTCCCCTTCGCGCTCTCCCTCTTTCTCCTCGGCACGCTCCCCGGGGCCTGGATCGAGTGGCGCGCGCGGCAGGCGGGTCTTCACATCCTCCTGCTCCTCTGGAGCGCGCTGCTGCTTCTGGCCCTGTCCTTCACCGTCCCGCGCGCCTGGCACTGGCATCGCTACCTCATGCCCCTCTACCCGTTGCTGCTCCTCGGCGCGGCGGCGGGTGCGGACCGGCTCGGACGCGGCGTGGAGATGGTCTGGCGGGAGCTGCGCGAGGGCGAGGGGGCGCGGGTCCTGGGCACGGCCCTGATCCTGCTCAGCCTGCCGTGGGCGGTCTTCTTCCTGGTCGCCTACGGGCGCAACTGCGCCGACATCGCCTTCCAGCACATCGACCTCGCCGAACGGCTCAACGCGGGAAACCCCAGGACGCCACGCCTCCTCGGGCTCCACGACACGGGAGCGCTGGCCTACTTCGGCCGCTACCGGACCCTGGACCTGGAAGGCCTGGCCAGCGCCCGCTTCCGCCACGCGGCCCGGCTGGGGGCGGCGGGAATCTGGGAGGAGATGGAGCGGGTCAGCCCGGGTGACCGACCGGACATGCTGGCCGTCTATCCCACATGGTTCGACACCGGCTTCCTGCAACCCCACCGGCTGGTCCACATGCAGCGGATCTTCCGCCCGTCCATCGCGGGGGGGAACCCCATCCACCTCTACGAGGCGGACTGGAGCCTGGCCGGGTCGGGGGATTTGCCCCGGGACCCGACGGTGACCGGGGAGCTGGCCGGGGCCCGTCTCGCCGGGGCGGTGGATGTGGCCGATCTTGCCAGCGAGGCGGCGGCCCAGTACCGCCTCCACATCCTGGACGGCGCGTTCGAGCCCCTCTTGCGACGGCTCCCGGGGCCGGAGGGCAGGGAGATCCTGGAGGGCGGCCGGGCCGTCAGCGGAGGCGAGAGCTTCGTCGTGCGCAACCTGCAGCCGGGTCGGGCGGTGGTTCTCGTCGCCCGATCCAACGGCTCTTTCCGGCTTCGCGTGGAAACCGGGGAGGGGTTCCGCGGTATATGGCTCGCGGAGGCGGGCGGACCGGGGAGCTGGAACGAGAGCGCGTACACGATCCCCGCCCAGAGCGTACGCGGCGACCGGATGACCGTTCGGCTCTTCTCCGACGACCCGCACCATTCCGGCTACGGGTCGTTCCACTACTGGATCTACCAGCGCTGAGCCGGCCGGAAGTGAGGTCCGCAACGCCTGTGATAGACTGGAGTCGCACCGTTCGTCCCCTTCCCTCGCGCACCGGCCGCCGCTCCCCCTCGGCGCGGCCCCGGAGATTGTCGCCGGCGCGGCGGAAGCCCCTTAGTCGGAGGAAATCATGAGCAAGATCAAGGTTCCCGCCTTGATGATCGCGGCCGCCGTAGTCGTCGGGTTCGCCTTCGGGACCCTGCTCACCGGGCAGGTCCACGCCGAGTCGCAGGGACTCCTGTCCCAGCTCCGCGTCTTCAGCCAGATGCTCCGCTTCGTGGAGCAGAACTACGTGGAGGAGGTGGACTCCACCGAGCTGGTCCGCTCCGGGATCCGGGGGGTGCTGGAGGACCTGGACCCCCACTCGACCTATGTGGATCCCGAGGCCTTCGAGCGGATGAACGAGCGGAACACCGGCGAGTACGAGGGGATCGGCATCTCCTTCGAGATGCGGGACGGGTGGATCACCGTCATCTCCGCCATGGAAGGCGGGCCCTGCTCCAACCTGGGGATCCGGCCCGGGGACCGCATCGTGAAGATCGCCGGCGAGCCCACGAAGGGGCTCGACAACGAGAGCGTGGTCGGCAAGCTCAAGGGACCGAAGGGGACCTCGGTGAGCATCAGCATCGCGCGGCCGGGCCTCGACCGCGAGCTCGACTTCACCATCGTCCGCGACAAGATCCCGATCTATTCGGTTCCCTATGTCTTCATGCTGGACGACGGCGAGACGGGCTACATCCGCATGATCCGCTTCAGCGCCACCACCGCGGACGAGCTCGAGAGGGCGCTCCGCCAGCTCGAGTCCCAGGGCATGAAACGCCTGGTCTTCGACCTGCGCAACAACACCGGCGGCTTCCTCAACCAGGCCATCGAGGTGGCGGACAAGTTCATCGACGGCAACCAGGTCATCGTGTCCACGAAGGGCCGCATCGAGGGGTCCTCGCAGTTCTATTACTCGACCGACGCCACCACCCACCCCCGCATTCCCCTGATCGTGCTGATCAACCACGGCAGCGCCTCCGCCTCGGAGATCGTGGCCGGCGCGATCCAGGACCACGACCGCGGCCTGCTAGCCGGAGTGACCACCTTCGGGAAGGGGCTGGTGCAGCGGCAGTTCATGCTCCCCGACGGCTCCGCGCTCCTGCTCACCGTGGCCCACTACTACACGCCGAGCGGGAGGCTCATCCAGCGCCCTTACACGGATCGCGAGGAGTACCTCGACCACTGGCGCCGGCCCGAGGATGCGGCCGTGGAGGCCGTGGAGGACACCACCGGAAAACCGGTGTCCTACACCCTCAACGAGCACCGCAAGGTGTACGGCGGCGGCGGCATCAGCCCGGATGTGAGCATCACCACCGACTTCGAGCTGAGCGACGCCGAGATTCAGCTCGAGACCAGCCGGCTCTTCTTCGAGTTCGCCAACAGCTACGCCACCAGGCACCTCTCGCGCGACGCAATGACCGAAGACGAGTTCGTGCGCGGCTACGAGCTTCCGGAGTCGGCGGTCACCGAGTTCCTGGCCGCCGCCCGGGCCGACAGCTCGATCAAGGCCGGCCCGGAGGACCTCGCCGAAGAGATGGGCTACATCCGCACCGCGATCAAGAGGGAGATCGCCGCGAATCTCTGGGGACAGAGCGCGCGCTACCGGGTGATCCTCGCCGAAGACCCCATGCTGGCCGAGGCGATGAAGAACTTCCCGGCCGCGGAGCTGATGGCCAAGATCCAGGAAAAGCCGGCGGCGGGAAACCGCTAGGCGCCGGCCCTTCGGACGAGCGGATGCAGGAAGGCCCCGGCGCCACAGGCGCCGGGGCCTTTCCACGCCCCTCCGGGACCGCGCCTACATCTTCTCGCGCAGGTTCAGGCGCCGGATGCGGGTGTGCAGATGCTGGCGGCTTACGCCCAGAAGCCGCGCCGCCTGGGAGATATTGTTCCCCGACTCGCGCAGCGCGTCGAGGATGGCTCCCTCCTCGGAGCGCTCCAGCGTCTCTTTGAGGCTGCCCTGGCGGACGGAGCGCACCGCGGCCCGCGAGGCGATCGCGGGCAGGAGATCCTGCGGCTCGATCCGGTCCGACTGAGCCAGCGCTCCGGCACGCTCGATCGCGTTCAACAGCTCGCGAACATTGCCGGGCCAGGAATGCGTGAGCAGCACCCTCCGCGCCTCCCGTCCAAAGGTGAGGCCCGGACGGTTCACGCGATCCCGCACGCGGGTCAGGGCGTGGTCCGCCAGGAGCAGAACATCCTCCCCCCGCTCGCGCAGGGGCGGCAGGAGGATGGTCACCACATTGACCCGGTAGTAGAGGTCCTCGCGGAAGCGCCCCTCCTGCACTTCCCGGGACAGGGTCTTGTGGGTGGCGGCGACGAAGCGCACATCCACCTTGCGCTCCACGTTCTCGCCCAGGCGACGCACGGCTCCTTCCTGCAGCACCCGCAGGAGCTTCACCTGCAGCTTGGGGCTGAGCTCGCCGATCTCGTCCAGGAAGAGGGTTCCCTTGTCGGCGGCTTCCACGAGCCCGGGCCGATCCCGGTCGGCTCCGGTGAAGGCGCCGCGGCGATAGCCAAAGAGCTCGCTCTCGAGGAGCTGCTCAGGGAGCGCCCCGCAGTTGACCGGCACGAAGTTCGCCTCACGCCGCGGGCCGTTGAAGTGCAGCGCCTGCGCCACCAGCTCCTTGCCGGTGCCCGTCTCCCCCTCGATCAGCACGGTGACCGCGTTGCCGACCACGCGGTCCAGCACCATGAAGACCTTTTCCATGGCCGGGCTCTCGCCCAGGATCTGGTCCCATCCGCTGCGCCGCCCCAGGGCCTGCTTGAGGGTGCGGTTCTCCGCCTGCAGCGACTCGGCCTCCTCCTCCAGGCGCTGGCGGTGCGCCGCCGTCTCCAGCGCGATCCCTGCCTGGGCGGCGAAGGCCTCGAGGATCTCTACCCCTTCCCGCTCCAGGAGCCCGGCCACGCTCTGGCTGTCCACATAGAGCGCGCCCGCGGGTCCCTCAGGACCCGGCATCGGCACGCACACCACCGTACGCAGCGAGAGCTGGCGGACCGAGCGCCGCGACATGAAGTCGGGGTTGTTGAGCGCGTCCGAGACAGAGAGGGTCCGGCCCTGGTCGAGGACCCGGTCCAGGATGGTGCGGCTGACATCGGCGATGGCGGAGGGATCCCCGGGCGAGCCGTCCCGGGTCCGGGACGCGACGGTGCTCAGCCTTCCCAAACCGTCGCTCTGAAGGAAGTAAGCGCGGTCGGCTCCAGTGATGTCGAGGGCGTGGACGAGGATGCGCTCTAGAAGCTCTTCGACCCGTCCAATGCGGTTCAGGCCCCTCGCGGTCTCCACGAGGAGCAGGAGCTTGCGTCGCCCCTCCTCGAGGGCCCGGGCCCGCTCCTCGGTCCGTTGGAGCGCGGGCAAGAGGTCCCTCTTCTCGGCCGCCTCCACCGCCCGCGAGGCCTGTGCGAGCAGGTCTTCCGGGTCTTGAGGCTCGTCGGAGCCCTTGGGCTCGGGGTCTGGCGGAAGCATCGCGACTCCCTTGGGGACAGCGGTCGTGATGGGGCAAGCAGCCGGCTTCCCGAAAGAATCCCTACGAGGATACAACGATCAGGGTCGAATGTAAACAATCGTTGACGGTCTGGTGGAAAGGACCCGATCTCTCCCAGCGCCGGTCCGGCTCAGGCGGCGCGCTTGAGCTCGACGGGCTCGGCCCCGTCGAGGCCATGGCGCGACATGCGGTAGCGCAGAGCGCCCCGCCCCAGGTCGAGCAGCCGCGCCGCCTCGCTCACATTCCCCCGCGCCACGCGCAGCGCCTCCTCGATCGCCCGTCGCTCGATCGTCTCCCAGGGCACGGGCCCCCCCGAGAAGTCGATGGCCAGCCCCCCGCTCCCGGAGCGGTCGGAGGGGAAGGGCACCTCGCTGAGCACCTCCTCCTCGGCTGGAGTGAGCAGGGCGAGCCGCTCCATGAGGTTCCGGATCTCACGGACATTCCCCGGCCAGTGGTAGCCGGCGAACTTGGCTTCCAGGCCGGGGACCAGGCGCAGGGGCTTGCGGCGCAGCCGCCGGGAGGAATCCTCCAGGAATGCCTGGGCGAGGAGCCACGCATCCCCCTCGCGCTCCCGCACCGGCGGGAGTTCCACCCGCACCACATCGAGGCGGAAATAGAGGTCGGCGCGGAAGCGGCCCTCGCGAACCTCTGTGGCAAGATCCCGGTTGGTCGCCGCGATGAGGTGCGCATCGAGGGTGATCTCCTCCCGTCCGCCCACCCTGCGGAGTCTGCGCGTGTCGAGCACCCGCAGGAGCTTGGACTGGAGGCCCAGATCCAGCTCGCCGATTTCGTCCAGGAACGCGGTGCCTCCCTGAGCCAGCTCGAGGAGTCCCAGCTTTCCGCGCCGCGCGTCGGTGAAGGCGCCCTGCTCATGACCGAAGAGCTCGCTCTCCAAGAGGTTTGCGGGGATGGACGCGCAGTCCACCTCCACGAATGCCCCATGGGCCCGCGGCCCCAGGGCGTGCAGCCGGCGCGCGGCGATCTCCTTGCCGGTTCCGCTCTCGCCGGTGATGAGCACGATGGAGGGCCCCCCGGCCGCGATGCGGTCGAGGAGGGTGCGCACACGGGCCATGGCCGCCGAGTCGCCGAGCATGGGGGGCGCGCCGGCCAGCACCCGGCCGCGCTCCCGGCTCTGCCACACCCGCTCCGCCAGAGCAAGAGCCTCCCGCTCCAGGGCGGAGCGGGCGAGGAGACCGCGCGGCCGGCGCGAGGAGGCCAGCCGGTCGAGTTCGCTCTCCTCGGCGGGAGCGATCCAGACCTTCTGTGCTCGTGACGGGGCTGCGTCCAGAGCCGCCACCAGGCGGTCCATGCCCTGATCCGCGGCGCCGGTCAGCAGCGCCAGTTCGGGATCGGCCCCCGCTTGCACGGACTCCGCCGCACCCTCGGCGCGGGAGAAGGCAAGCACGCGATGCCCTTCCCGCTGCAGAGCGAGACGGACGCGCTCGCGGAGCGCTTCCTCCGGCTCGACGAGAAGGACGGTGAGGGCCATCAGCGGGACCCCCCGCTCAGGGCGGCGGCTCGGAACCGCTCCTCCTGGCCCTTCAGGTAGGGATTCTGCGGATCCGCGGCCAGAGCCTTGCGGGCAAGCTCCAGGGCCTTGTCGGGCAGGCCGCGCGCAAACTGGATCTCGGCCAGGGTATCGAGCACCTGCCAGGAGCTGGGATCGAGGGCCAGGGCCTCCTGCGCCAGGCGGTAGGCCTCGTCGAGGTTCACACGATGCTCCGCGTAGAACCAGGCGAGCCCGTTGCGCGGGTCGGGGTCGCGGGGAGCATCCTGGATCGCGTTGCGGTAGAGATGCACGACGCGCGCGTACTCGCGATCGGCGCCCTCGCGGTCCCCGGCCACCAGGAACTCGTCCCCCAGCCGCGAGTGCACCGCCGGCAGGAAGACCCGCGCGTGGAGCGCGTAGAGCCGGCGCAGCTCGCTGATGGGATCCTCGGCGTCGTCCACGCGCAGATCGACATAGCGATCGTTGTGCCCCTCGTACCCTCCCCGTTCCTTCACCACCAGGAGCGCTGCGGATTGCTTGCCCCGACGGTCGCCCCCTGCGGACTCTCCCGCCGCCAGCGCGGTCAGGAGCCGCTCGGCGAGGCTGCCCTCCGCGATCTGGAAGGCCTGCATCATGGAGTCGACCACATCGGAGCCGGCCAGCAGATTGCCCTGCACGGCCACGCCGGGGGCGCGCAGGCCGCCGGCCCAGCTCTCGCAGCGTTCGCCGGTGAAGGTGGCCGAGGCCCCGCTGCGGTCCACCAGGCCGACCTGGCGGGCCAGCCTGCCCGGGTCGCCGTCAACCATCCGGTCGAGAGCCTGGCCGGCCGGCAGACCCTTCTCAAGCAACATGAGACCGGTGGGCCCAAAATTCGTGTTGGCAACCGCTTGGGTTGCGATGGCGCCCACCCCGGCCCTGGCCCAGGGCACCACGGAGCCGACCGCCAGAAAACGGGACGCGACGGCCACGCCCCATTCCCCGGCCAGGGTGTCGCAGGCAACGATGGAGAATGTGGCCACATCGGGCCTGGCCGGAGCCATGCCGGTGGCCCCGGCCGGGAACCCGGCGAGCAGGGTCGCAAGGATCGCCGGGCCGAGCGCCGGCGCGGCGGCGGTCCACTTCAGGATCACGCGCATAGGAGACGGGTCTCCTCCACAGGCTTGCAGACGCCGCTTTTGACGCATGCTGGGGCTCTGCATATACTGTCCCGCCTTCCACCCCGGGGGCAAGCGATGGCAGGCATCTCGTCACCTGGTTATCGGCATCTCGAGCCGGAACTCGACCGCGAGCTCTCCGAGCTGGACCGCGACCCGGAGCCGGACCCGGAGACCCGGGGACTGGCCCTGGCTGCCTCCGCGACCGCCGCCGGGCGCCGGGACGCCACGCGGGCCGTCCTGAGGCTCCTCTTGCGCCGGGGGACCTCCACGGAGGCCCTGCGCGCGGCGATCCTCCAGACCTACCTCTTTGCGGGCTACCCCCGGGCCATCAACGCCCTGGCGGAGCTCTCGGCGCTGCTTCCTGAGCCTGGGGAGGTCCCTGTGGTGGACCTTGCCGGCGAGATCGGCCAGGACCGGGAGTGGCTGGCCCGGGGAGAGGCCCTCTGCCGCAGGGTCTACGGAGGCGCCTACGACAAGCTCCTCATGACCATGGCCCGCATCTCCCCCGATCTCGGCCGGTGGATGGTGGTGGAGGGCTATGGGAAGGTCCTCTCGCGTTCGCCCCTGGGGCCGCGCCGCCTGGAACTGGTCGCGCTCGGCGCGCTCCTCGCCCTGGATGTGCCGGATCAGCTTCGCGCGCATATGCGGGGGGCCCTGCGCTGCGGCGCCACCCCCGGAGAGATCTCCGGCGTGGTCCGCACCGCCGCCCTGCTCACGCCCGAAAGCCGCGCGCTCGGAGAGGCCACCCTGGCCGCGGTTCTCGAGCGGATGCGCCCGGCTTCCTGAACGCGGCTACCGGCGGCTGAACGCGGGAGCCGGATGCCCGGCCACGGCCGTCAGCGACCGACCGGCGGCAGTCCCGCCGTGGACTCCAGACCTCCGAGCAGTTCCACCATCGCGTCGTGGAAGCGACCGTTGCTGCCCACCAGGTGCCGCGCGCGGGGGTCGAAGGCCTCGCCGAAGTAGCCGGTGACCCGGCCTCCGGCCTCTTCGACCATCAGCGCCCCGGCCGCGACATCCCAGGGCTGGAGCTTCTCCTCCCAGTAGCCGTCCAGCCGCCCGCAGGCGACATAGCAGAGATCGAGCGAGGCGGAGCCGCCGCGGCGGATCCCCTGCGCAAGCTTGGCGAAGGCGGCGAACTGGGTGAGGTTGTCGCGGCGTGTCCGGCGCATGTCGTAGGGAAAGCCGGTGGCGAGCAGAGCGCGATCGAGGCTCGCCGTCGCGCTCACATGGATCGGCTCGCCGTTGAGTCGCGCGCCGGCGCCGCGCACCGCGGTGAAGGTCTCGGCGCGGGTGGGATCGTGCACCACGCCCACCAGGCGGTCCCGGCCTTCCTCCAACCCGATCGACACCGTGAACATCGGAAAGCCATGAGCGAAATTGGTGGTGCCGTCCAGCGGATCGACGATCCAGCGCAGCTCCGAGTCGCGCTCGGTCCCCGTCCCCTCCTCGGCCAGAATGGATGCCTCGGGGAGCAGCGCGCCGAGGCGGCGCACCAGCAGTGCCTCCGACTCGCGGTCCGCCTCGGTGACAAGGTCCACCTCGCCCTTGTACTCGATCGCGCGCAGACGGCCCAGGCGGCCCAGGAGCAATCCACCGGCCTCCCGCGCGGCCGCGCCTGCCGATTCCGCCAACTGCCGGAGATCCATGGGTTCCTCTCTGCTTGGACCGGGTCGGTGATGGTAATCCCACTCCCCCGCTTTCGGTAATGGCGAATTCACCCTTCGCGGGGTGACGGGGTTCAGATGGGGCGGTAGAGTCGCGCCATGACACGCGATCTCAGGCCTCTCTTCTTTCCGCAATCGGTTGCAGTGGTGGGCGCATCCTCGCGCTCCACCTCGCTCCCCGGCGCCGTTCTGCGCAATCTGGTCGCCGGCCGCTACCCCGGCGCGCTGCAGGTGGTGCACCCGAAGGAATCCAGCGTGCATGGCGTGCGCGCGGTGGCCTCCCTGGAGGCGCTCGACCCCGCGCCCGAGCTGGCGGTGATCGGCATCGCCCCCGACAAGGCCGAGGCGGCGCTGCTCCATCTCCTCGGCCGCGGCACCCGCGCCTTCGTCCTCCTCACCGCGGGCTTCGGCGAAACGGGACCCGAAGGCCGCGCCCGCGAGCTGGCCCTGGCCGCGCGCTGCCGGGAGCGCGGCGCGGTGCTGATGGGCTCCAACTGCATGGGCCTCCACTGCGTGACGGAGGAGTTCCGCTTCGACGCGAGCTTCTCGCGCGTCATCCCCGCACCCGGGCGGATCGCGCTCCTCTCGCAGAGCGGGTCGATCGGCGAGTGGCTCTTCCTGCGGATGGCGGAGCGGCGGATCGGAGTAGCCTTCTACGCCAGCGCCGGCAACATGGCCGACCTCACCCTGCCCGACCTGCTGGAGGGGGTGGCGGATCTCTTGCCCGGCGTGCAGCAGGTCCTGCTTTACTTCGAGACCATTCCCCCCGCGGCCCGCCTGCGCGAGGCTGCGGCGCGGCTGGGTCCCGGGGTCCGCCTCCTCTCCCTGAGAGGCGGGACCACCGCGTCCGGGAGCCGGGCGGTGGGCGGGCACACCGGAGCCCTCGCCGCAGAGCCCGCCCTCTCCGAGGCCCTCATGCGGGGCATCCGCGCCCAGGACATGGTCACCCTCACCGAGGCGGTGGACCTGCTCGAGGTCATGGATCGCCTGGGACCCGCTCATGGGCGCCGGGCGGCCGTGGTGACCAACGCTGGAGGCCCTGCGGTGCTGGCCACCGACGAGCTGGCACGAATGGGGGTGGAGCTCCCCGAGCTCTCTCCCGGACTGCAGGCCCGGCTGCGCAGCGCACTGGCCCCCGCCGCGGTGACGGCCAACCCCGTGGACCTCCTGGCCTCGGCGGGGCCCGAGGAATACCGTCACGCGCTGACCCTCCTCGGCGGGTCCGACGAGCTGGATCTCCTTCTCCCCCTCTTCATGCACCCCATCGTGACCGACGCCCACGCGATCGCGCGGGTCTTCGCAGAGACCCTCCCCGGAGCCGCCGTGCCGTCCATGCCCTGCTTCATGCCCGCGCCCGAAGATGCCTCGGCAGAGGAGATCCTCCGCGATGCCGGGTTGGCGGTGATCGGGGAACCCACCCGTGCCGCCCATGCCCTGGCTCTCTGGGCGCAACCTCCCGTGACGGACGAGCAGCCCTGGCCAACGCCGCGGCGGGGCGCACCGCCATGGCCAACCCCTGCTCCTGCCCTGGGCGACTCACGCTGGGGCGACCCGGCCGCGCTCGAGGGCTTCCTCACCTCCACCTCCACCGCACCTCCCGAGTCCCGCCGCGCCGGAAGCTTCGAGGAGGCCCGCGCGTCCGCCCGCGCGCTGGGAGCCCCGCTTGCCCTCAAGATCGAGCGCGGCTCCGATCCCCACAAGGCCCGCGCCGGGCTTCTTGCCCTCGTTCGCAGCGAGGCGGAGATGGAGGCCGCGCTCGAGACCCTGCGCGCGCGCGAGCGCGCGGGCGACCGATGGCTTCTGCAGCGCCTCGTCGGGCGCGGCTTCGAGATCTACGCCTCGTTCCTGCGCCACGCCGAACTCGGACCCTTCGTCGGGCTCGCCCGCGGCGGGAGCGCCGTGGAGCGCGGCGCCCCTCCCGCCTGGCTCTCGCTCCCCGCTTCGGCAACCCAGGCGGAGGAGTTCTTCGCCCGCGCCCGATTCCTGCGGGAGCTGGGGGACGCGGATGCACCGGGCCCCTCTGCGGCGCGCTCCCTGGTCGCCGCTCTCGCGCGGCTGGCGGAAGAAGCACCGGAGCTGGCCATGGCAGAGGTAAACCCGGCCATCTGGGATCCCGACGCGGGCCGCCTCACGCTGGTGGACCTGCGCTGGCAACTGCGCGGCGCCTGAGCTGCGCACCGCGCGGGAGAGGATCCGCGGCCGGCAACCCTCAGCGGGAAGGTGGCGGGCCCGGCAAGCCCTCGCCCTGCCCCAGCGAACAGGCGGCGTCCGGATTGAACTCCGACTCCACCTGAAGCGTGGTGTGGGCGATACCGAAGCGCGAACCCAGAACCGCCCGCGCATCAGCCAGGATGCGGTCGGCCTGGGCCAGGCGGTCGCGCCGCACCTCCAGGTGGCCCGACAGGGCGACCACCTGCGAGGTGAGGCTCCAGACATGCAGGTCGTGCACCCCGTCCACGCCCTCCACCTGGGCCACCGCCTCCCGCACCGCGTCGAGGTCGATGTCTCGCGGAACGGATTCCAGGAGGACCTCCGCCGAGTCTCGCAACAACCGGTAGGCACCGAACACCACGACCGCGGCCAAAAGCAGGCTCGCGAGGGGATCGATCCACCACCATGAGGTCAGGGCCATGACGATCCCGGCGAGGATCACCAGCGCGGAGCTGGCGCCGTCGGCCGCGGCGTGCCAGAGAGCGGCCCTGGTAGTGAGGCCTCCCCGCGCCTGGTGCAGCCACCGCACCGAGAGCAGGTTGGCGAGCAGGCCCAGGCCTGCGACAGGGAGCAGGATGTCCACCCGCACCGCGGGGGCTGCGGAGAAGCGGTGCCACGCCTCGCTCACGATCCCCACTGCAAGCCCGGCCAGGAGGACTCCGTTGGCCATGGCGCTCAGGATCTCGAGCCGGTAATAGCCGAAGGTGCGCTTGCCGGTGGGAGGCAGGGTCGCGAAGCGGATCGCGGCGCTGGCCAGACCCAGGGCGAGCAGGTCTGTCAGCATGTGTGCGGCGTCGGCCAGAAGCGCCAGGGACCGCGCCGCGATCCCGCCCAATACCTCCGCGAGGAAGAGGGAGGCGGTGAGAAGCAGGGCACGCTGCAGGGCGCGGCGCTCGCGCGGCGAGGAGGATCGGGGATGGGCGGCGTGCCGGGAGGCGCGCCGCGGCGGGGGAGACAAGCGACGGGGCCGGCACTGCGGCCGCCGGGTCAAGGAGGGCTGAAACCGGGCGGATCCACATGGCCGGCCCCGAACCGTTGCCGAGACTGCTTGCGCCCCTGTTACCCCACCCGCCCCCGGGGAGTTCCCGCGATCCGCGCGCCGGCTCACCCGCGCAGCCCCGATCCGGTCATCCAGGCCAGAAGCCCTCCCCGCTCCCCGGCCGCGCGCAGGGCCTGTGCAGCAGCCAGGGCTGCTGCACAGGCCCGTTCCGCGGCCACTCCGCGCCTGCCGAGGGCGCGATGGGCCCCCTCGATCTCGGCCTCTCCCACCTCCATCACCTCGCCTCCATGCCGGGCCAGCGCGGCGAGGATCTCTTCCCGTCGCGGTGGAGCCGCGATGGCGATCCCGGCGGCGGCGCTATGTCCTTCGACGCCGGGGAGGCGCAGTCCCGGACAACCCGCGGCCTGCACCGCCAGGAGCTTCACCCGCCCCGCGCCCAGGCGTTCGAGGGCGCGGGCGAGGCCGAGGAGCAGCGAGCCGTTGCCCACGGGGACGACCCACAGCGCGGGCGGACGCCCGTCGCATTGCTTCCAGATTTCTTCCGCGGCCCGGCCGGTCCCCTCGAAGAAGGCCGGATGATAGACATGACTGAAGTAGAACTCCCGCCCGGCCGCCTCGCGAGCCCTTGCCGCGGCCGCGCCACGGTCTCCGGCCGCGTCGACATGGGCGCCCAGCACGGCGAGGGCGTCCCGCTGCGCTGGCGGAAGATGTGG